>JAYEFH010000195.1:3344-35128 GCA_034658555.1 Thermodesulfobacteriota bacterium
TCCATCTGACTCTGCATGTGGTCAAAGCGCACCTCAAAATACCTGGAAGTGGGAATGATGTTGGCTACCAAAACATCCATGGTTCTTTTGTCCAGAGTCAAACCTTCTTCGTTTTTTTCTTCAGACATATAAATCTCCCCTTTAACCTTTTATATGGTAGCCGTTCACGGATTGAAACTTGAAATTGGAAAAAACAGTGCAAAAGCATGAAGAGCAAATTTCTAATTTCAATGTTCCGTGAATGCTTACAGATATTTGTCGTGGAACTCGGAGGCATCCGGGACACCGCATGGCACTGGATTCGTGCCAAAGTCGAGAACTGGATCAACCTTTGGCATTGGCGCTTACAACACTATTACCCCCGATTTTGGTGCAACCTTGTCCGCGGTTGAAACCCTGCAAAAGCCTGTCGGCTGCCAGGGAGAATGAATGGTTACAAAATAACAAATATCATGAGTCTGTCTCTGATGCAATTTTTTTATTATATATCGAATTGAATGCTGATATCGAAACTGGAAATTTGAAATTAGGTAACCCATTTACATCTTTGTATTTTTCCCAATTTCAAATTTCATTGCCAAAACACAAGATCAACAAAGTGTAAACTACTTTTGACCTGTCGTGAAGGATGCCAAAAATTCGCATCCAAAAGCTCAAGTTTTTTAATAAAATGCCGCTAACAATATTAAGAAAGAGTAGGCAAAGCGGAAACCGCCGGGAGAAATAGGACTGCCTGGGGTTAAACCGCCCAAAATCAAAAGAGGAGTGATTATGTCTATTTCAGTCAGCGGCCTTGTGTCGGGTCTTGATGTGAACAATATTATCAGCGAGCTTAAGGCCGTGCAACAGAGGCCGATACTTCAACTGCAGCGACAGGAGGCCGATTATCAGGTAAAGTTGACTGCCTACGGTGCGTTGCGTGGCGCATTAGACAGCATGAAATCCGCTATAGGGAATCTGGATGATGCAAGTGATTTCACCAGTTTTTCAGCTACCTCGGGAGATACCGACCTTTTCACAGTATCCGCCGGTAAAAATGCCGTAACAGGTTCGTATGACATTACAGTGCAGAACCTCGCTAAAGTTCACAAACTTACGAGTGGGGGCTTCACGGAGACGGAAGCAGTGGGTGGGGGTACCATCCACATCAGGCTCGGCGATGCCGCGGCTACGGACATCTCTGTATCCGCCACGGATAAGATCGAGGATGTGGCCCAGGCGATAAACGATGCGGATGCGGGCGTCAATGCCGCGGTTATCTTTAACGGCACAGAATACTATTTGACCCTGACCGGCGAGGAGACAGGGGTAGCAAACCTCATCAATTTAACGGTAACGGACGACGATCTAAACAACACGGATACAAACAACCTTTCCAGGCTGGTCTATGAGGCGGCGGGCACCACCAAGAACCTTATTAACACCCAGCCCGCAGAGGATTCCATGATTACCGTGGACGGTGTGTCCGACATCAGCAGGAACACAAACGTGATAGATGATGTTATTAAAGGCGTAACCATTACTCTTGAATCAGCGCCCACCACTGACAACGAGGCTGTTCTGACGGTAAGCAGAGATACCTCTGAGATCGTTCCCAAAATTGACTCTTTTGTCAGCGCATATAACAAGACGCTTGATTTATTTGATACCTATCAAAGCTATGATCAGGGCAACGAGACTGCGGGCGTTCTGATGGGCGATGCCACCACAAACAGTATACGCAACAGTCTCGAAAACTTGACCACAGATACCATTCCGGGTGTTGAATCATTCAGCCGGTTGGCAGATCTTGGCATTGCCCTGAATAGCGAAGGGCGGCTGGAAGTCAATTCTTCAGCCCTTAATAGTGCAATTGATGACCATCTTGAAGATGTAGTTCAGTTCTTCGCTCAAACTGAGGAAGGCTCTGAGGGCTTTGCGGTCCGCATGTTTGATGGTCTGGAGGACATACTCGATTCCAGAGACGGCAGCCTTGCCGTGAGGAAAGACGGTATCCGGAACAGTATAGATCACATTAATGACCAGATGGAGCGCGTAGAGATGCGTATTTCGGCATGGGAGTCGCGTACAATGGCCCAGTTTAATGCGATGGAAGTGCTGCTGAGCCAGTACCAGTCGACCGGCGATTATCTGAGCCAGCAGATCGTGGGTCTGCAAAATTTGAACAATTACGTGTCAAACAGGTAAGAGATGGGGTAACCGTTCAGAGGTTCAAGGTTCAGGGGTTCAGAGTTTCATGTCCACCAAAAATCTGAATCGTTGATTCGTGAGTTCTTCCTGCCCACTCGCCAAGCTTGCGAGGCAGGCAGGAATGGAGAAGGCATCAGAGGACAGTTAACGAAAACAAAAAGCAGGAAAAAATGCAACTGCATGAATCGCTATTTAGGAAGCTTATTGATATTACCTCAAGGGTTAAGACTGCCATTTACGATGGAGATGCTGAGGCCATTAAACTGCTTGCCAGGGAGCATAACTGCGTAATGGATAAGCTGAACAGGGCAGGCTTCAGTAAAGATACGGATCTGTTTGATCTGGTAAGAGAGGCAAATAATCAAGTTGGTGGGATTATTGGCGAGATCAGGAAAAGGCGGGATGAGATAAGCCGGGGATTAAGGACCTGTGTTGAGAGAAAGAAAATGGCCGGTGCCTATGCCAAAAACGCCGGGCCTGCAAGATTTCTCCATCACTAGGTACAAATAAATCAAAAAGGAGTTAAAGTGATAATGGAAGCTGTACAAAATATTAGTAGCTTTAATCCTGCGAAAAATAGAGCAAGTCCTGCCAGAGTCGGGGCGGAAAAAACCGTGCCCCGGCAGAACGAGTCAATACCAAAGGACACACGTGAGACGGAGGTTTCGCCATCCCTGTTGGACCAAGTGCAGGAAAACATAAGCGCAAGGCATAATATAAATCTTCAGTTTTCAGTGCACGAGGCAACAGGCCGGACCATAGTAAAGGTAACGGACCAAGAGAGCGGAAAACTCATTAGAGAGATTCCTCCGAAGCAAGTCCTGGATCTGGCTGACAGACTTGAGGAAATGATAGGTCTGTTTTTTGACAAAAAGGTCTAAAGAGTTGGACCCTGTAAACGCTTACAGTCCGGTGGATTGCGGTAAAACGGCCGTTGTAATCCCGTGAACGGTTACGTATATAGTCTCTGAACGAAAAAACCGTTCAGACACAATTTTGAATGCTAAATTTTGAATGTTGAATTTAAAATCGGCCCAATAATATCAGATACTTAACTATAAGGATAACCCCTTATCATTATTTTTTCTCACCCATACAGACATCAACAAAAAAGGGACCTTGTTCTGTTTCAAAAGGTATAATAATACTTGGGCCACCCATGACATGGGAAACCGAGTGACCCTTACCTGCGACTACAGTGGGGATTGCAGCCGAAAGACTCAAGCCGATCGGTTCAAGGTTCTTTCTGGCCGCACCCGAGACCATATTTGTGAGTTCACCAACGGCATCTTTGATGTCATCATTGATCTCTTTGCTCTCTTCACCCAACATATTTGATACAATCTTCAATATGCATTTTTCGGAAAAACTCAGAGCCATTGAACCGGTTGCCGCCCCTGTGAAGCCTATTATTCCGGAAACATCGCCCTTGGCCAGATCATCCTTTTTGAGATAGGGTTTACCCGGTCTCGATTCAACAAAAGCCATGGTTTTTAAAACATCTATCGTCGCTTCTAAAAAAGGATTGATAAATCTGACATCCATGTTCTGCACTCCTTCTAAACAACCTAATTTACAATTTTTCTACAATTTTCCCAATTTTTTCATTCAGGACCTCGGCAGTAAAAGGCTTTACAATATAGTTACTGACACCTGCCTTGACCGCCTCCATAACGTTTTCCTTGAGGGACTCTGCCGTAACCATTAGAAATGGCAAACTGCTTAAATTACTATCCGTCCTTACAGCCCTCAAAAGATCAATGCCGGTCATATTGGGCATATTCCAGTCGGAGATGACAAAATCTATCTTTTGCGATTTCAATACCTTTAGAGCAGAGGTACCATCTTCGGCTTCGGTGAAATCTTGATATCCAATCTGTCTCAAAAGGTTTTTAATGACCTTTCTCATCGTGCCAAAATCATCAACTATCAATATTTTCATATTCTTATCAAGATCCATAGCAATTACCTGCATCCTTCATAATAAACCAAAAATAGTTTACCCTTCTAAGGGTAATATACCTCAAAAAATATGACCTACACCTCACTCAATTCAAACAGACCTTCCGCGTCCAATATCAATCCTACATTACCATCTCCCAGGATAGCGCCGCTGGAGATCCCGGGGATATCTTTCAAACTTTCACCGAGGCTCTTGATCACTACTTCCTCTTCACCAACAATCTCATCCACCATGATGCACTTAGACCTGTCTTTACCCTCAACCACTGCTACTATGGCTTCCCATGGATTTTCATGATCACACTTTATCCCGAAAAATTCATGTAATCTTACCAATGGCATAAGGTCGCCCATTACATTTATCATTTCACCCTTGCCAACCACATTGTTGTAAAATTCTTGTAAGGGGCGCAACAGTTGTCTGATAGCGCCGGTAGGGATGATATATTTTTCTTTACCCACCCTCACAGTTATACCGTCAATAATGGCCATTGTAAGTGGGAAAAACGTCATTATACTGGTTCCCTTACCACAAACACTGTTGATTTCTATCTTCCCACACAATTTTTCCACTGCCTGCTTTACCACATCCATCCCGACTCCCCTGCCCGAGACATCCGTTACCTCCTTGGCAGTGGAAAGACCAGGATGAAAAATCAATTTGTAGATATCCTGATCTGAAAGGCCTTGCGAACTATTAATAACTCCATTTTGAATGGCCTTTTTCAGTATCTTATCCTTATCCAGCCCCTTTCCGTCATCAGATATCTCGATTACAACACTGCCGCCTCTATGGTAGGCTTTGAGTTGAACCAGACCTTTCTCGGGTTTATCTGATGCTATCCGTTCCTCCCCGGACTCTATGCCATGATCCACTGCATTCCGTATCATATGCACAAGGGGGTTATATATCTCGTCCACCATATTCTTGTCTATGTCCGTATCCTCGCCCTCCAGAACTACGCCGATTGATTTCCCGACCCCTTTAGAGAGATCTCTTACCAGACGGGACATCCTCTGAAAGGTCTGTTTGATCGGTACCATCCTCAAGCTGGTGGACGTCCTTTGAAGCTCTGATGTAATACCGGATAGTTGGGAGATGTCCTTAGCCAACTTCTGGTCCACATTCGATTGAATAATAGGATTTTGCCTGATCATCGACTGGGTAATCACCAGTTCACCGACCATATCAATAAGATCGTCCAGCTTTTTCACATTTACCCTTATTGTAGCGGTATCCATGGCCTGTTTTGTCTGTTTTCTCAGGGCGTTCGATACCTGTTTCGGGGTGACCTTACCTTCAGCTATCAAGGTCTCCCCTATTTTTTTCTGAGGGTCTGCCTGCGCAACTTCCAGGCTTTTTCCCACGGATTCCTGCGTTATGGCGCCATCTTCAACCAGCATCTCTCCCAGTAGTTCCCCTGTCTTCTCCATATTAGGGGTCCCGGGTTCATCAATAGCCTTTATCCGTTTCCTTAAGGCGGGAATATCTATCTCAAGTGGTCCTGGTGTCCCGCCTTCCATGTCGTCTTGTAACCTGATTATCATTGCCTTTAGGGCATCGGCTCCATCCAGGACTACATCTATAATATGGGAGGTCACGGATATTTCGTCATTTCTTGCCTTGTCCAGAAGGGTCTCCAGGTCATGGGCAACGTCGCGGACCTGTTCCAGATTGAGAAAGGCAGCTACCCCCTTGATAGAATGAAACGGCCTGAAGATGGCATTGATATGATCTTTGTTCTCAGGCTCCTGTTCCAGATTCAATGTATTTACTTCGATCTCATTGATATATTCCAGGCTCTCAATAATAAAATCCCTCAACAAGGACTCGTCCTGCACCTCGCCCTTTTCTGATGGTTGTGATTCCTCCTGAGATGCCTCGGTCTCAGGTGCGTCTTTTGTTATTTGATCCCCTGTAAGTGCGGCAAGCGACTCCATAAAACCATTGATATCACCTTCATAACCGCCGGTATTCCTGAAAGTGTCAGCAATCTCCTGCATCAGTGGGATGCCCTTTTCAAGGATATTAAACCCCGCCGCTTTATCCTCTATACTATCAAGGACGATTTTCTCCAGAAGACTGCTCAATCCACCTGCCATTTTTTTCAACTGACCTATCTCCAAGGCATCTGCTTCCTTTATTAAGTTATCCAGATTATTAAGGAGTTTGCCCGCAGTCGGTATATCAATTTCCCCGGTCTCCAGTAACAAAAATTCAGAGGCCATGCCGTCAATCAAATTCATCAAAGAATCATATTCCATAATTCACACCATCCTCACTATCTCGTCTGCGATCCGATCCAACGGTATCACCTTGTCTGCCGCACCCCTTTTTATCGCCTCCTTCGGCATTCCAAAGACAACACATGATTTTTCATCCTGGGCAATTGTTTTTGCACCGGCCTGCTTCATTTTTAAGAGCCCTTCGGCCCCATCCGCCCCCATACCGGTGAGTATGGCGCCGATCGAATTAGAGCCTGCATATTGGGCAGTTGACTTAAACAGTATGTCAACTGCAGGGCGCTGATGGTGGACCATCGGACCGGTTTTGACCTCAACGTAATACCTGGTGCCGCTTCTCCTCAGGATCATGTGGTAATTGCCAGGGGCAATTAATGCAGTCCCCTGATTTACGGTATCGTTATTCTGTGCTTCCCTCACCGTGATCTGGCATAGATTATCCAACCTTTCTGCAAATGCCGTTGTAAACTTGGCAGGCATGTGTTGCACTACAACCATCCCGGGCGCATTCGAAGGCATCTTGGACAGGACATTTTTAAGCGCTTCGGTTCCACCCGTAGAGGCACCAATGGCAATAACCTTATTAGAGGTCTTTGCGAGGGCCCTTATCGGTTCAGATTTTGCGGAAGCCGGTTGATTACCTGAATCCTTGCGTGTTATTCTCACCTTTGATGCGGCCCTTATCTTTTCTGCGAGTTGCGTACTCATGTCCCCGACAGTATAAGAACCGCCAGGCTTTGCGATGACTTCCACTGCCCCGATATCCATGGCATCTAACGTCAACTTCCCCCCTTTTGGTGTCAAGGAGCTGACCATGATTACCGGCAACGGATAATGCCTCATCAGCTTCTTGAGAAATGTAAGGCCATCCATCCTCGGCATCTCTATATCCAGAGTGATTACATCCGGTTTGAGCTTTACGATCTTATCCCTGGCAACATAGGGATCAGGGGCCGTTCCCACCACCTCAATATCGGTGAATTTTGAGAGTTCCTCAGAAAATATTTTTCTCACAATAGAGGAATCGTCAACGATGAGTACTTTTATCCTCTTCAAGATTACAGACTCCCGTTCCTAAGCGTTTAGCTGTTAGCGTTTAGCTTTGAAAAATCAAGATATTACGTTAAACTACCAGCTAATCGCTAAATGCTAATCGCTCAATTTAAGTTACTTCCTTTTTGAAATTCAAAATTTAGAATTCAAAATTGTGTCTGAACGGCCTCTTCGTTCAGACACTATGTATTTATATAGGGATACCAGTCACCATGGCGGAGCTTTACTGTCTTGTAAACGACGGCCTCATTACTGAAGGTGTTGTAGACAAGCTTTCGACCAACGGCACCGCCCACATCTTCCGAGACGATCTTGACATTGAATCTCTCTAAAACCAACCTGGCAATCCCGATATTTTCCTCTGCTATCTCCATGCATTTAACAGATTGTAATGATGCTCCTCCAAATATTTGGGCCCTGATTGATTTTTTATCCGCAGCCTCCTCCTCCAGAAACATCTTTATGAGGTAACTGACTGCCGCATCACCGTACCGGGCAGTCGCCCCCCTTTTTTTATCAATAGTAGTTGGATATAAGTAATGCACCATGCCGCCATAATTTTTCTTGGATTCCCATAGAGATACCGCCACGCACGACCCCAGGACAGTAGATATGATGGAAGATCCTCTGCTCAAGAATATGTATCCGGGCCTGAGATAATACTTGTATGTCTGAATATTTTCTTTTTTCACAATCGAGACATACGAGGCTAAAGCCTCACTATCACCCCGATTTTCCCATTATCAGAGTCAAAATCCATCCTGCAGATATCTTCCCCCGATTCAAGGCCTTCGGGTCGGCCCTCTTTAAAATTCGGCGTGAACAGATTAAATGCCTCTGTACTATCAATTTTGCTCAGGAAATTTCCGCAGGCCATATTGACTGCTTCCTTTGAGCAGTCTTCCATATCCTGCCCGGTAATCTCATTTTCCTCCAGCCCCAGCATGTTTTGAACCATGGCCCTCGCTATATTCCCGGAAAGCAAGATCCTGACATCGCCGCTCATGGTACCCTCAAAACTTATGGCAGCCTCCATATCATAGTCATCATACCCGACATACAGAGGCTCCAGAAAAATATAAAACATCTTCTCAAAAACCTCAAAAATCGAAGGTATCATCGTTTCCCTTATCTGCTTCATATTCTCCTTCATCATTTACCCCTATGACATCGTAAAGGACTTTTTTTATCTCTTCAGGTAAAAAAGGCTTTTTTATGAAGTCCCTTGCTCCCAGATCAAAAATACCCTGAATACGTTTTTCACTGCCTTCCGTACTTATTACTATAGTGGGAATTGCCTTAAAAAGGCTGTCCTTCTTCAGCTCCCCTAAAAGCTCTAACCCATTCATCTCAGGCATATTTATATCCAATATAATTACATCCACCCAACCCTTTGCCAACACATCCAGCGCCTCTTTCCCGTTGCCGGCCTCAAGACACTGATCCATCTTAAAACCTGACAGTGAAATGCTCTTCTTTATAACGGCGCGCATTGATCTTGAGTCATCCACAATCAGTACATTGAAAGACATAGTAACTCCTTAGTAACCGTTCAGGGTTACTTATTATCTACCAGGTTGAGCAATTCCTTTGCCTCATCGAGGTCTTTCAACAGCAGGACAATACTTTCCTCAAAGTCCCTCTGGCGAAGCCCGAATTTATTGATAACCTCTTCCAGGCCTCTGTAGGCCAGGCCGTCCGCTCCGCCGCCGATTCCCATCATCATGCATGCCTGGTCTGCAAGATAGATAAGCCAGGGGATGCTATCGTCACCTTTTTCCATCAAATCTGGTCGATGGTGATAGGTAATGGCATCTTTTATCCCTTTGGGAAAGTTCCAGAGAGACGCTATTTTTCCGCCAAGTTCCGCATGATCAATACCGATTACCTCGTTTTCCGCCTCAAGAAAAGAGTATCCATGATTCGAGACAAGGTCCATGATTTCCTGAAATGACTCGTGAACAAATTCTCCCAGAACAACCTTCCCGATATCATGGAGCAGGCCTGCTGTGAAAAGCTCAGAATTTTCACGATTATAGATCTTTTTGTCCAGGATTTGGGACATCAGGGCCACCCCAACAGAATGTTCCCACAGTTTTGTCGCCTCCCAGTAGTACCCCTTGACCTTCTTATAGTATCTTGAGGTCCCTGCCGCATAGACTACATGGAGGATGTTTTGCCGTCCCAGATAGACAACTGCCTCACGCAGGGAATTTACCTTGTACCGAATACCGAAATATGGTGAATTGCACATCCTGAGGATATTTGCCGTTATTGACTGATCGTATTTAATGACATTGACCAGATCAGGCACTGAAAAATCGGGATCGTTGATCACCTTTGAAACCCTATGGACCGTTGTCGGAAATGCAGGGAGATTATTAATAGATTTCAGGATTTTGTCGCTGATCATAATAACCCCTGGTAGCTACAATTCCTCAAATACATTAGCAGCATTCTTAACAAGGACCTTGCCGGTAGAGATATGCAGTTGGACGGTCCGATTGTGATTTTTGCCGGTGTCTTCGCCATCTATGATGACATTATTTTTCCAGAACATCTTCCTTAAAGCGGTTATATTCTTTTGACCGATCCGAAAGTAGTTCATATTGTCCATGATATTGGCCCCTCCGGCAATTTTTACGATCATCCGCTTTTTTTTAGCCCCCAGCTTGTAACAGGATTTAAACAGGAGAGGTATTCCCGTATCGGCAAACATCGCCGGATTGTTTTTGGCCTTGTTACTGTCAATCGATGAATCAGGAAGCATGTAGTGTAAAAGTCCTCCAACCTTTACGCTGGGATCATAAACGGCGACACCAATACATGAACCAAGGGCGTAAGTAATCAGTACATCCCCTATATTCCCGCCTACCTTCATATCTGAGATTCCAACTATGATCTGTTTCATAGAATTATTGGGCATCCTTCATTTATCAGTTTACACTTTTCCCGAAAAAGCGTGTATTATCTAATTGAATGCCGACCACACCTCATTTGCGATAGACAGTGGGCTCATCATATTTGAATCTGTGGGCTAATCCGGTCAAACTCTCAGAATGACCTATAAATAAATAACCGCCTTGTTTTAGATAGTCGCAAAACCTGTTAACCAAACCGTTTTGAGTCTTCTTATCAAAATATATCATTACGTTTCTGCAGAATATGACATCAAAAGTATTGTTAAAAACCGGTTTGTCCATGAGATTGAATCTTTTAAACTCTATAATATCCTTCAAACTCTTTTTTACCCTATAATGTCCTTCCCAACGTTCCTGGCCAAGCTGGAAATATTTTCTAAGCAAAGGGCGCGGGACATCTTTGAGCCGGTCTTCCGAATACACACCGGCAACAGCCGTTTGTAGTGTTCCTGTGGAAATATCCGTAGCAAGTATCTTCAGGTCCACACTGTGTCCACTGATTGCCTCACTCAACATAATTGCAAGAGAATACGGCTCTTCACCTGTTGAACAACCCGCGCTCCATACCCTCAGCTTTGGTCTTCGTTGCGTGCCCAACAATTCAGGCAGGATCTCTTCGAGTTTAAGGAAGTGTTTTGCCTCCCTGAAAAAACTGGTGAGATTAGTGGAGAGGGAATTGATCATTAAAATCAGCTCATCAGATCCCTCTTTCGTCCTTACAAATCTCAGATATTCGTCAAATGATTTGAATCCTCCTTTTCTCAGATTTTTGCCCAGACGGGCACTTACAAGTGCTTTCTTTCCCTCATGCAGATTGATGCCGCACAGTTCATAGACCAGGCGACTGATATTTTTAAAATCCTTATTTGTTAATTCATCAGTCATTATTTTAGGTAGAGGGTAGAAGGTAGAAGGTAGAAGGTAGAAGGTAGAAGGTAGAAGGTAGAAGGTAGAAGGATATCCTTCCACTTTCAACCTTCAGCCTAATAACTTAAAAATCTTTAAAATCATCATCCATAGGGATTACCTCGTCAGGTTTGACTTCCCTTGTTTTGGGGACTACAAGTGCCTTGGATTTTGTTGCAGATGGCGTGATGACCTTTCGGATGGCACCGACTGCCGAGCCGGCTCTTTTGCCCGTACTCCCTGCTCCATATTGCCTGTTGCTTACTCCACCCCCGCTGCCACCGACCAGCACCATCAGATCACCAACCATTTTTTTCATCTGCTCGGCCTGGGCGCTCAACTCCTCTGATGCAGAGGCGGTCTCTTCGGCATTGGCAGCGTTTTGCTGCGTTACTTTGTCCATTTCAGTCACGGCATTGTTGACCTGACCGATACCCTGGGCCTGTTCATTAGAAGCCGCGGCAATTTCACCAACTAGCTCCCCTACCTTTGAAGAGCTGTCAGCCACTGTGCCGAAGACCTCACTCGCCCTGCCCACGAGCCCTGAGCCGTTCTTGACCTTGGTGACAGTATCCTCAATCAGCACAGCGGTATTTTTGGCCGCCTCAGCAGACCGCATTGCAAGATTTCTGACCTCCTCGGCCACCACGGCAAAACCAGCCCCGTGCTCACCGGCCCTGGCCGCCTCAACCGCCGCATTAAGTGCGAGCAGATTGGTCTGGAATGCGATCTCGTCAATAGTCTTGATTATCTTGGAAGTCTCTTCGCTGGCATGTGATATCTCTCCCATGGAAGTGGTGAGTTTGGACATGGATTCATTGGCGCTGACAACGGCCTGCCCTGCCTCTTTCATCAGGCTGTCCGCCTGCTGGGCATTGTCCGCGTTCTGTTTGGTCATGGAGGACATCTCCTCAAGGGAGGAAGATGTTTCCTCAATAGCTGAGGCCTGCTCGGCCGCGCCTTCTGCAAGAGACTGGCTGGCGGATGAGACCTCACCGGACGCACAGGCCACCTGGTCAGCCCCCTCGCCCATCATATTCGCAATGTTGGACAATGAATTTACCAGACCACGGGCGATAAAGAAGGCAAGGGCAATGCCCAGGACAAATGCCATAAGGCCCACAATTGTGACGATGGTCTTTAGCCTGCCGGCGTGGCCGAGCAGGGCTTCCTGCGTAACCATGTTCTTTTCTACGGTCTCAGAAACCTGGTGTACTATCTCCTGGCATTTTTCCAGGTTCTTTTCCGTAACTGTGACAAATATGTGTGCTGCCTCATTCTGGCCCTTTTCAAATTCTCTCACGAGGTCGCGTGCTTCTTTTAAAATGCCGCATACTATCTGGAGATTGGGTACAATCTCTTCATTTACTATGGCCATTGCCCCGTCATAATCATTGGCTGCAAGCTTGGCGTTCACGAGCTTGCCTCCCTCGTGTATAAGCCGGTGCGGTTCCTTTATCCTCTCAATGAACGGCGCAAATTCGGGAAACTCTCTTGCCAGGGCATCGGCCTCGCCGCCATAGAGCCACTTGCCAAGACCGCACTGTCTGTGATCAAGCTCTACAGACACTGCATCCTTCTTAGCAAGGATCTCATTTATCACAGTCATCATCCAGATACGGTGGGCCCTTTCCACCCGATAGAATATTGTCATTTCTTCCGCAACATTGAGCTTGTTCATGTTTTTGGCAATGTCAGCCGCAGATTCGTGAACCAGCCTGTGCGGCTCCTCCAAAGACTTGAACAGGGGAGCAAGGACCGGGATCTCAGACTCGGCGTTTTTCCGCTCTTCCCCGTAAAGCCACTTTCCAAGCCCGCACTTAGTATGATCCAATTCAATCTTGAGCTCCTTGACATCCGGGTTGGTCATGTACTCTGAAAGATGAGCTAACCAGTTGAGATGGTCGATCTCCTTTTGCTTCATTTCGCCTATAATCCCTTCACCCTGGATCATGTCGACTGCATCATTCACAATCCCGCCGACACCGGTGTAACTCGTTATGGCAATACCTGCCAAAAAGACCAGAATAATGCTGAACCCAAATGCAACCTGCTTTCCTACTGTCATATTTTTGAACATGATCGTTATTCCTTTTTTAAATTTAGAATTGTGTCTGAACGGATTTTCCGTTCAAACAATAGCTAAGCCGCCTTTTGCAGGACTACTATCTCTTCATCATTCAATACCCTGTCAATATCGAGTAGTATCTTTACACCGTCTTTGACCTTGGCCATACCCATAATATACTCGGTGCTTAATATGCTCCCAAAGGTCGGGGTATTTTCTATTTCTTCGTCTTTGATATTCAAAACCTCAGAAACAGAATCCACCACTATACCCACCATGACCTTCTTGCCTGATATACCTGTAATATCAACCATGATTATACATGTACGATCACTGTATTCGAGCGGCTCTATAGTGAATTTCAAACGGAGATCAATCACTGGAATAACCTTCCCCCTGAGATTTATAACCCCTTTTACATAGTCCGGTGTCTGGGGCACAAAGGTTATGTTCATGATACCTATAATCTCTTTTACCTTGAGGATCTCCAGGCCATACTCTTCGGCATCAAGCTCGAAGGTAAGATACTTCCCCTCCCTGCTTGCTGAAGACATTGTGCCTCCTGTCGTTTCTTTTGACTCAACCTGCATTGTCTATGCCCTCCTTACATTTATCATAACCGTTCACAGGGATACGCCGAATGATCACTGCAAGCGAAGTGAAGCAATTTTTCCCTTTTTCAAAGAAAAAATCGGATCAAATGCAACGAGTTCATCCGACGCAACTAATGTATTATTTATGATCGACACGATGGGGGGGAAAACTTTAATTTAATAGATGAGTTTTTTGCAAAACTGAAGATTCTATTCGAGGGCAAGAAGCGAGGAAAGTAAAGGCCGATGGTTTAAGTGTTTTTACGTTGTAGTCGATAGTTTATTAAGGATGAGAGTATCATGAATTTGAATTTAAAAACTTTCAAGCAGAGAAATCAGAGGAATACTGATGGCAAATATTAACAGTGCATTGAGTCAATATAATCAGGTAGCTGGACAGGTCGGACTTGATGACGTCGATTCCCACCGGCTGGTTCAGTTACTGTTTGAAGGATCACTGAACAGAATCGCTGAAGCCAAGGGACATATGCTCCGTGGCGAAATTGCCGAAAAGGGAACACGAATCAGCAAGGCGATATCAATCGTAGAAAGCCTCAGAACCAGTCTGGATAAAGGGGCCGGAGGCGAAATTGCTGAACACCTTGACAATCTTTACGAATATATATGCAAACGGCTTCTGGAGGCCAACATGACAAACAATCCGCAATTGCTTGATGAGGCAGCCGAGTTGCTCGGAGAGGTGAAAAGCGCCTGGGGTACTATTCCCGAAGAATTGAGGTAAGCGTTAACAGGGTACCGTATCTGCTTTGTTGCCTGCCTGCCGGCAGGCAGGTCGGGCACTTGAAGTACAGGGAGTACGTTCTGCGTACCCGTACGCCTCGCATCTGCAACACCCTGTAAACGCTTACAGTTCGGTGAGTTGCGGTAAAACGGGCGTTGTAATCCCGTGAACGGTTACGAAATTGGAAATTTGGCTTTCAAACACCTTACCACTGCGATGATTTTCTCGTCGTACTCATTGCCTGGGCAATATCATCGCATTCTTTTTGTTCTTTCTTGTTCTGTTTGTATAACTCCTGGATGTGAAAACGCTTGATGACCTTATTGAGAACCTCCAGGCGTGTTTTGCTGGCAAGCCATAGATTCCTTTTACATTCCACATGCCGCCTGCTGTTTTCAAGCTGTTTTCCCTGTAAACAGATAGTCTGGTTGAGGACCGCCAGAAAATTCTGGAATCCCAGGAGCTGGGATACCGCAATTCCGTTGGCTCCCTGCTCCTTGAGAAGGTTCGAATATTCCCCCTGGAAATCTTGTAGCTGCAGAAGACGGGCCTGGTGTTCCGCCATTTGGCGTTGAGAACCGCCTAATACAAGGGCTGCATCATTTTCCCGACTCTCGGCAATTTTTGCTATACATTTTATTCTATTCGAACGGGTCATTACAGTACCTGTCACAGACTATTCACACAAACCATCTAGGAAGGAGAGCTTTTCACGGTTTCAGTCAAACCCTGGATGCTTTCTTCCATCGACACCGGTTCGTGCATGTCCTGTTTGAGAAAATTCAGCAATTTGGGGTGAAATTCTATAGCTTCATCAACTTTGGGATCAGAACCCTTGTGATATGCTCCAACCGTTATGAGATCCTGGTTCTGCCGATAAACTGTATAAAGTTCTTTAAAACGCTGGGCCATTCGCCTATGTTCCGGATTCGCGATGTCGACCATCACTCGACTTACGGATGCCTCTATATCTATTGCCGGATAATGCCCTGTGTCTGCCAACTCCCGGGACAAGACAACGTGACCGTCAAGGATTGCCCTGGCGGCATCCACTATCGGATCGTTCTGGTCATCGCCTTCGGCCAAAACTGTATAAAAGGCCGTAATTGAACCATCGCCTTTGTCACTTTTCCCTGCACGCTCCACAAGGTGAGGCAATTTGGCAAAAACTGAAGGAGGATATCCTCTGGTGACAGGCGGTTCTCCTATGGCAAGACCGATTTCGCGCTGGGCCTGGGCAAAACGGGTGAGCGAATCCATGAGCAGTAGGACCTGCAGGCCCTTGTCCCGGAAATACTCGGCTATGGAAGTGGCCATAAGTGCGCCGTGCAGCCGCATGAGAGGCGGATTATCTCCAGGTGCCGCCACCACGACGGCCCTAGACAGGCCCTCTTCACCCAGGTTGTTCCGGATGAATTCCGCAACCTCTCGGCTACGTTCGCCGACCAGGCCTACTACAATGACATCGGCCTTGGTATATTTGGTCATCATTCCCAGCAGCACGCTCTTGCCGACTCCACTGCCCGCAAACAGCCCCATTCGCTGACCACGCCCAATATTCAGCAGGGCATTTATGGCACGTACACCCACATCAAGGGGTTCACGAATAGGGGCGCGGGCCAGAGGATTCAATGTGCGACCGGTAAGTGGCATTTGAGCATCAAATTGAACAGGTCCCTTTCCATCAAGAGGACGGCCTGCGGCATCCACCACGCGTCCCAGCAGAGCGTCTCCCACCGGAGCTGAGCAGACCTGCCCGGTGGGAATTACCCTGGCATCGGGAGCCATTCCCTGAATATTGTCCGTCGGCATCAGAAAAAGTTTTTCTTCGGAGAACCCGACCACCTCCACTTCGATGCAGTGGTCGTCAGATGCAGACACCAAACAACGTTCACCTATAACCGCCCGGCACCCGACAGCCTCCAGGGTAAGACCCACCATCCGCGTAAGCGTACCCTCCACAACCAGTGAAGACGACGTCAAACGTTCTGAAAATTCAGAAAGGCGTCGACTCCAGATGCGGGTTCTGGGAAACTGAGGGATGACTGCCTGGGTTAACATGGCTTGTCCTGATTACCGATGAGATGATGATAATTCCATCAGCTATTGTCGTGTCAACGATACTCTGTCATTTCGAAGGAGTCTTCACGACGGAGAAATCCTGGACTTCTTCCTGCGGTCGAAATGACATTTCTCGTCTGACATGACACTAGTCATTTCAGTATCTTTAAAAAGTGAGGCCACCATCTTGTTGATACGTTTTTCCACACTTGCATCTATATGAGAGACATCGGTTACAACTTTACAATCACCCCTGTTCATTTCGGTTGATTCGACAATCTCAACTTTTTGTTTATCGACGAAAAAACCTGGAGAATTGCTTACCATATCTGCATCATCAGGATGCAAATATAAGTGGATGTGGCGGGAAGAGGACGGCAATGCCTCCAAAGCCTTCTGTACCACCTTCAGTATCAGGTCGGGATCCGTTCTTATTTCCCTGTAAATAACCTGTCTTGCAATGGCCAGACTCAGAGTAACAAGCTCCTGGGCCATCTGTTGGTCGAGTACCTCAAAGGGCTTGTTAAGGGCTGCCATGAGTCGTTCCAGGCGTTTGGTCTGTTTCTGGATTTCAACCTGTCCTTCGGCTATGCCTGCCTTTTTGCCCTCCACGAGGCTATCGTGATATCCTTGGGCAAATCCTTCCTCATAGGCCTGTTTCGACAATTTATCATTGGACTCCTCATCTGAAATCCATTGACTACCTTGCCATTCTGTACCAGGATGCCCGTTTTTATCGATTAGCTGTGCGTCCCAGCGATGAAAATCCGCCAGATTTTCACGGGGAATTATTCTCGCAACCCCGGATGACTCGCGACCGTTCTTGAGGGACCTAGATATATTCATCTTCACTACCGCCACTTCCCCGGGCTATCATGCCTTGTTCGATCAAGCTTCTGACGATTACCATAATTTCCTTTTGCATTTTCTCGACCTCGCTGACTTTTTCAGGTTTATGCGTCTCAAGATCATCTTTTAATATTTCGGCTGCATTCTCGGACATGTTTTTGAAAATCTTTTGCTTGACAGCTTCACTCGCCCCTTTTAAGGCCACAATCAGTATATCCGACTGGACCTCCCGAAGAAGGTTCTGCATGCCACGATCATCTATGTCTACAAGGTCCTCAAAGGAGAACATGTTGTCATCAATATCCTGACTGAGGTTGTCGTCTATTTCCTTTATTTGCCCAAGAATCTCTTCTCCCAACGAGGAAGACGCATAATTCAGGATTTCCGCAGCTGCCTTGATGCCTCCTACGCCGGATGATTTGAAACTTACGTTGGCGGAAAATTGTTTCTCAAGGATTTCATTCAGTTCACGGCGCACAGAAGGCTGAATTCCTTCAAGTGTGGCGACACGCATTATCACATCTGTGCGGATCTGATCAGGAAGGTTACTCAGGACCGCTGCGGCCTGGTCTCTACTCAGACTGGAAAGCGTAACGGCTATAACCTGAGGATGCTCCCGGCCCATAACCTCGGCGATGGAACTGCCATCCATCCATTTGAGCATATCCAACCCCTTGCTGCCGGACCCGGAAAGAACGCTGTCAATGAAGCCCTCAGCCTTTTCTTCACCGAGGGCCTTGTAAAGGACATCTCGGATATATTGATCTGAACCAATACTTAATGCCGTCTTGTTTTCTATTTCATTAATAAAATCGATCAGTACCGAGTCAATCTGGTCCTTGCTTACATCGGAAAGGGCAGCCATTGCAGTAACCAGTTTTTGGACTTCTTTGGGCTCCATGTATTTAAGAATCTCTGCAGATTCGTTTTGACCAAGCGCCATCAGGAGGACAGCTCCACGCTCGATTCCGCCCATACTGACAGCGCTATTCAGCATTGTTTCCTATCCAGCTTTTCACGACTTGTGCGACGCGGCCGGGATCCTCGGATGCAATTGATTTTGCAGCATTGAGCTTTTCTTCGTACCCGGAACCAGCTTTTGGAAGCATGGGAGTCTGCTCTTCTGAGCTGACAGGTATGGGTTCGTCCGGCAATTCTTCCGGTTGAGTTCCGGCCGCGCCCAGCGCGGCGAGGTTGCGTAGGATAGGACGAATTACCATGCCGATAATGATTAGCACCATCAGCCCCGCCAGGACCTGTTTGCCCAGGTTCCATACCCATGATTGTTTCCAGATAGGAGGCTCAGGTAATGGTTCCGGGGGCGGCGGTACGGCAAAGGCCTCGTTGATTATGTTTATGGTGTCCCCTCTCTCGCTGTTGAAACCCACCGCCTCTTTGACAAGGCCGGTTATGCGGTCCTTTTCCTTCTCTGTGAGTGGAGAAGAAACAACTTCGCCCGTGTCGTTTACAGTCTTCCGATAACCCACTACAACAGCTACTGAAATCTTTTTGATCACGCCGTTTGCAAAACGTGTGTGTTTGATGGTCTTGTTCGGTTCATAGTTAGTCGTAATGGATTGGCGGCTGGTCTGCGGCAAGGTTGAGCTTTTTCCTTCACCGGTGACGGCGATTTCCGGGGCAATTGCCTCGCCCGGCGGTTGATTGGAAAGAGCGCCGGGAATGCCAAGAGGTCCGGTACCCAGCTTTGTTTCCGTGGTACTCTGCTGACTGAGTATAGAGGATTGTTTTTCAGGAGAATATTGTTCCTGGGTCTGCTCTATTTCGGTAAAATCGATATCCGCAGTTACCCTGGCTTTTACTCCGTCCAAGCCGACAACCGGTGTCAGGATGTCCTTGATGCGCCTTTCAAGGCTCTTCTCCAGACGTCTGGTATATTCAAATTGGTTCGCATTCAGGCCGGCTTCCCTGGATTCATCTCCCGAGGTCAATAGGTGCCCTTTCTGATCGATAATAGCAATCCTTTCCGGGTCCATATTAGGTATGCTGGCGGCAACCAGGTGTAAAATTGCAGCTACCTGACCAGCCTCCAGGTTACGTCCGTTGTAAAGGTCCACCAACACTGAAGCACTGGGCTTCTTGCGATTCCGGATGAAGGCGGACTGTTTTGGAATGGCAAGGTGAATACGTACACTCCGTATGTCTTTCAGGGAGGAGACCGTCCGGGCAAGTTCTCCCTCCAGCGCCCGCTGATATCGAGCTGTCTCCATGAACCGGCTGACACCCAGCCCCTGTTTCTTTTCCAGAAATTCGAAACCGATTCCAGCTCCCTTGGGCAGTCCCTCGGCAGCCAGCTTGAGACGTGCCTCATGGACCTTATCGGCTGGAATCATGATGGCCCCTGAAATCTGTTCCAAATCAAAAGGGATATCGGCTTTCTGAAGGGCCTCGACTACCTGTGCTGAATCCCTGGCCTCCAGATGGCCGTAAAGCACACGATAGCCGGGTTTCTGTAACCACAGGAAAAACCATATACTCAGAACTATTATAGCAGACAGAACCACGACAAGAATGATTTGCTGAGTGATCGGCAAATTTATAAATCCATTCATGGACAAAGCGGTTCTACTTTCTGCCACCTGCTATCTCCTGAAATTTTATTAGGTGAATAGGTTGAAGGTTGAAGACCTTCTACTTAAACTGGTATGCTCATAATATCCTGGTATGCTGATACCAGCTTGTTGCGTACTTTGGTGATAGCCTGAAAAGAGATATTCGCCTTCTGCAGAGCAATCATCACTTCTGAAAGGTCTATATCCGTGTTTCCGGCTTCGAACGTCTTAGCCAAATTCATGGCATCCTTTTGTGTCTCATTAACCGAATCCACTGCATTGCTCAGGATTGAGGCAAAATCAACGCCTTCCTTTCCGCCGGTCTGATTGCTCGGTCCTCCCTTGCTCGCTTTTGCCATGGATTGAAGCTGTGCCAAAACTTTGGCTACGTCTACATTATTAGTCATAATATTTTCCTGAATTCATTGCCTTATCATCGTCGGCAGTCAATCTTTTACAGTTTTTCTGTCTGTATTTTTAATTGCATGTTCTGTGCCGCAAAGGTCTTCATGCCGGCATATTATTCAGCATTACCCTGGAATCGGGATGCCGACTTCTCGTATCCTGGCGAGCTTGTAACGAAGAGTTCGTTCACTGATACCCAGATGTTCGGCCGAAGTCTTCCGGTTTCCCATGAAACGTTTAAGTGTTTCCAATATCAAGTTCTGTTCCTGAGTTTTCAGGTCCCACAACGGGGCCTGCGGACCCGGGTGTCCTGATGTGCCGGGGGCAGGCTTGTCCGGCATTTGCGATATAGTCGGTTCAATGTACAGGGCATCTGCTCTGATAACTGCATCTGTATTCATGATTGTTGTCCTCTTGATCGCATTGTCCAGTTCCCGGACGTTGCCCGGCCAGGACTGTACCATAAGACATTTCCCGGCTTCAGCAGACAAATGCTGGATAGGCCGTCCCTTGACATAAGCCACGTTTGCAAGCAACCAATCTGCAATGGGAATTATGTCTAGAGGACGTTCGCGCAATGGTGGTATGTGAATTGGAAATACATTCAGGCGGTAGAAAAGATCTTCCCGGAAATGACCGGCCGCCACCTCTTCACGCAAATTCCTGTTGGACGTGGCAATGATCCGCACCTCAAGTGGGATAACTCTGTTGCCTCCTAACCGTTCGACTTCTCGTTCCTGCAGGACTCTAAGTATCTTTGCCTGCAGATTCGTATTCATTTCCGAAATTTCATCGAGGAGCAGTGTGCCGCCATTGGCCAATTCGAATTTGCCGGGACCGTGTTTGTAAGCCCCTGTATAAGCACCCTTCTCATGGCCGAATAGAACGGCTTCCAGCATGGTATCAGGTATGGCGGAACAGTTAATGGCCACGAAAGGGCCACCTGCTCCATGTGAATTGCGATGGATGTAACGAGCGAGTACTTCCTTTCCCGTACCGCTTTCGCCGGTAATCAAAATGGTTGCGTCACTGGGGGCTGCCTTGTGGGCCAACGCCACAATTTCCTTCATCCGTGGATCAACGGCGATAAATTCCTTTTCGGCCACGTCTGATCGCAAGACGAATCGGCTCACCATAGTTATGAGGACAGCAGGTTCGAAGGGTTTTACCAAGTAGTCTACGGCACCGTTGCGAATAGCCTCTACAGCCCTGGAGATAGTCCCATAGGCCGTCATCAGCAGTACAGGGAGCTTTGGACGCCGCTCCTTTATTCGTCTCAGCAGTTCATGACCGTCCATACCTTCCATCCGGACATCACTTATCACCATCCCGACCCTTTGATCTTCGAACTGATCCAGGGCCATGCGGCCATCTTCGGCTGCAATCACCGGATACCCCGCCATTTTCAGGGTATCGCATACTGCTTCCCGAAGAGATGGATCATCTTCAACCACGAGTATGGTGGTTGAACCGTTATCTGAAGCAAGCCGTTTGAACGTTGTCATTTTTCTTCTCATGAAAGACCATTCCAATTGATGTCGAGCCCTTAATACAACTGGGTAGGGCTTCTTGAATATTACTCACAGGTAAACACAGACCAAATGTTGATCCTTGGCCGGACGCCGACTCAACCCAAACAGAACCGCCGTGTGCTGCGGCTATTGCCCGGACTGCGGCTAACCCCAGGCCCGTGCCCTGGGAGCGAGTAGTGAAAAAAGGATCAAAGAGACGCGCTTGCAATTCCATTGGAACGCCCGGGCCGTCATCAGTCAGAGATATATTTAAAGTATTGACACCATTTTTTTCGGCCTTTAACAGCAGTCCCCCACCTTGGCCGCAAACATCTATTGCATTTATGATGAGATTCTGGAATGCACTCAAAAGGGCTTCTCGATTACCCCTTATGGAGACACTTTTTGCTTTTTCGTTTATTTTTACCTCCAGATTGCAACCTCCGGATAATACATGCGGCTCAGAATTCCGACAGATAGCTTGAACAAGATCGTTTACTGCTATTTCGTCGTCTATGGGACCTCCTCCACGAGCAAAAAGGAGCATATCGTTCACCAGCCTGTCGAGATGACGAAGCCTGGACAAGACATTTTTCGAAAAACGGCCCCTATCAGCATCTGAAATATGTTCTGAAGTAAGATGAGATACATATAGCAACGCGGAAGCAAGAGGGGTGCGAATCTGATGAGCCAGAGATGCCGCCATCTCTCCCATAGATGAAAGACGCCTGTGGCGATTGAGGTTCTCCTGTAATATCCTTGTTTCAGTAACATCATTGATGAGGAGTATCCGTCCCGGTTCAGACCCAAGAGAAGCGGTGGCAATATTGAGATGACGGCCGTCAGTGGTAGTCACTTCATGGACTCCTTCGTTGCAGGACACAAGAGTGCGCATGGCGACCTCATTCCACCGTTTTTCTCTCGGAGACTCACCAAGTATTTCAACGGCTACCGGATTACATTCCTGGACGACTCCGTCCCCATCAAGAACAATCACACCGCCTGGTAACAAATTGAGTAACTGTTCCAGGCGGTTAGCCAGGCTTTCCTTTTCCGCCAACTGTTTTAGACGTTCACTTTTTGCAGAAGCCAGCTCAGCGGTCAGGCGGGTCACCTGATTCTGTAATTCCCTGTATGAAGCTTCCAGTTGATCGGCAACCTCGCTGAAAGTAAGGAAGGCGCTTTCGAGTTCCTGAGGTCTGTTTTCTTCCGAATAGTTACCGGAGGACAAGACGGGTGTCATTTCGGTCATGCCGTTATTCCATTCACAGTACTGTTTCTGAACGTCTGACTTCGGATTTCGAGAAACCATATTTTTTCATCTTTTCGCCAAGGGTAGTCCGTTGCAGGCCCAACTGCTGAGCGGCATGAGCCACTATCCAGGCGGATCCGTCCAGAGCTTGTCCGATAAGCATCTTTTCTATTTCAAAGAGATATTTTTTCAGATCTATTCCCCCCGGAGGCAAACTGCTGTTCTTGAAAGTATTCAGCGAAACAGGGAAAGGCCCTGATCCTGAAAACTGATAAAAGGCCTCGGGTTGTTGCCGTATAACTCCCGGCATCCTGTACCTCCCCGGCATGTCCTCATAACCGATCTTTTTGCCCGGAAATAGCGCTGTCATCCGTTCCACCAAGTTTGAGAGTTCACGCAGGTTCCCCGGCCAGGGATACCTGGCGAGAGAAAGGATAGCCTCGGCGGAAAAATCTATTCTTTCCTTGTACATATGCTTAAGCCTGGAAGAAAACTCCTCGATAAGAATCTCAATATCTTCGGTACGTTCACGCAGGGGAGGTATTACTATCGGAAACACATTCAAGCGGTAAAAAAGATCTTCCCGGAAAGTGCCTTTCTCTATCGCCTCTTCCAGGTTATGATGAGTTGCGGCGATGATTCGAACATCAACCTTTATGCTTTTTGTGCCTCCAACCCTTTCAAAAGTACGCTCTTGGAGAACGCGCAACAGCTTTACCTGCATATTAAGGCTCATATCACCGATTTCATCCAGGAACAAAGTACCGCCGTCTGCTATCTCAAAGCGGCCCCGGCGAGCGGTAATTGCTCCTGTGAATGCGCCCTTTTTATGTCCGAAGAGTTCGCTTTCTAAGAGATTTTCCGGTATGGCGCCGCAATTGACAGGCACGAAGGGCTTTTCAATTCGGGGTGATTTTAAATGAAGCATCCTTGCCGCCAGCTCCTTGCCGGTGCCGGACTCGCCAAGAATCAGCACAGTGGTTCCTGAATCGACCACCTTTTCAATAAGCCTTTTTAACTTGACCATGGCAGGGCTGTTCCCGATAAAGTTCATTAACGGGTCAGAGGATGGCGTATCTTTACTCGAACATTTATCCATAGCGCTTTTCAGATAATAGATAACTCCGTGCTCTGGTATTCTTATCAATAGGACGCTTACAGTTCGGTTGGTACTGTAAAACAGGCGTTGTAATCCCGTGAACGGTTACAACTTCTCAAACGCAAAAAAGATGCCAGATGGAATGAAATCTCTTCCCATTGTTTTTCCGGACTTTCAGTAGAAAATCTGAAAAAATGCGCTTTAATGCCCACTGAAAACCGGGACAAAAGCTAAAACTGATTTTTATCGGATATCTTCCGTAAATATTCCAGCTACTGTCACTCATCTCTTAACCGAATTGAGAAAACGCCAAATTAATGGCGTAAGAAGTGTCAAAAAAAAGGCATGCTCCATGGCGGTATTTAATATGGTTGCCAAAAAAACGGCAAAAGAGGGCAGTAAAGTGTTCAGTCTCCCTGATCCAGTCCGGCCTGGCTTTTGCATTTTTATAGCTGTTTCCCTCCGCATCAGAAGCAAAATGATACAAATTTGTCCTCGTACCTGGAAGTTAATGACATTAATTGGAAGAACCCCCATATGTGCAGACATAATTACTTCCAATGGTCCTTCTAGAAGGATACTGACACTTCGTATTGGTGAGATAGTGCAGGCCTTGGCGCTTACCAGCACCAGGCAGGGAAATGTGGCTCTCCGGATAGGCAACAGTGTTCTAAAAGCCAATACCTATATCCCAATCGAGAAAGGCCAAAGATTGAGCCTTGAGGTAATAAAGGTCAGCGACCGGATTACTCTGAAATTACAACAGGGTCAGATAGAACCTGATCTTTTCATATCAACAATCATGAAGGCCATGCCTTACCAGCGAGGTATGTCTTCCCTGCTTGCGAACCTGACCCATATTGCTGACAAAGGTCACCCTTTTCTTCCTCCAGGACTGAGACAGGCGGCAGAAAAAATAATCAGGCAATTACCTCATTTCAGCAACTTGACAGGATCATTGGCTCTCAAGAGAGCGATAATGGCATCCGGCATCTTTCTCGAAGCGAGACTTGCCCGGCAATCAGGCGCCATGCAATCACGGGATCTTGCCGGTGATTTCAAGGCATCGTTACTGGTTCTCTACAATTTGGTTTCCAAAATTGTCGGCAAGGAGAGAAGACGACATAATAATCAATTTCCAGTAAGGGATACAACTACATCAAAATCATCGCAGCTCAAGCCTCCTTTGCGGTGGTCTTCTCCCAAGGCCCAGGCAAGCTCCATTGCCACGATTCAGGATCTGTCAGGAAAGGCTGTGTTTAAAGAACTCAAGGGCCAGATTGAATCCGTACTTGCGCGTATACAGCTTAATCAACTGGCTTCACTGGACCGCGAGGGAGATTGCAAGCATATCTGGCACCTGGAATTGCCGGTAAGAAACGCTGACCGGCCGGACATCTTTCATCTGCGTATAGAAAAGGAAGCCCATGGAACCAAAAATAGTGGAGCAGAAAACTGGACTGTATCATTAGCCTTTGATCTGGAAGGGTTTGGTCCTGTCCATGCCAGGGTCACCGTCACAGGCCTACACGTGTCCGCAACTTTCTGGTCCGCACGGGAAGCCACTGCTGATCTCTTCCGGGAACACTTTTCCACACTATCGGACAATTTGGAACAAACAGGACTTTCGGTCGGCAGCCTAATATGCCATATCGGTGCCCCGACGTGTACTGGTCGAACTCCTGACTCCCGGATATTCCTCCATGAGAAGGCATGAAGAAACAGGTTTGTTGGCAATCTCTCATTAAATGATTATTGGGAGAAAGCAATCCGACTGAAAGCGAGGACGGTACTGATGGCAGCAAAGAGATTAAAGATGGAGACAGTGGCCCTAAAATACGAAGGAAAACGAGCTCCTCGCGTCACTGCCAAAGGGACAGGCGAAGTTGCAAAGAAGATTCTTGAACTGGCTGAGAAACACCGGATACCACTCTATCAAGATCCCAAACTGGTGGAATTGTTGTCCAATGTAGATTTGGGGGATGAAATTCCTGTCTCATTATATGTTGCAGTGGCTGAAGTCATTGCCTTTGCCTACCGGATCTCGGGAAAAATACCTTATGATGGAATCGAATAATGACTATAGAAGCAGGATCATACGGCCGTTTCTAATATGGCCAGAAAGGACTCAAGAAAAAACGTGCCAGCCATCCGATAGCGTTGACATCAGCCGTAGCCCCTTTTCCACTGTATGAAATATCAGCATTGGCAACCTTTGTTGAAAGGACGCTATTGTCCGGCTGGATATCTTCCGGACGGACTATTCCTGAAATTCGCACAAAATCGCCTCCTTGATTAATAGTGATGTTTTTCTCGCCTTCAACAACTAGGTTCCTGTTTGGCAATATATCCACAACGATCACTGTAACACTGCCTGTGAGACTGTTGCTTTGACTGTTATCGCCCTTGCCGGAAAATTTGTGGCTTGAACCCAGCACCGAATTCAGGGCATAGCCGAACAACTTTACTGTCCTACTAAAGAAGGTTGGGCTACCTACGCTTATGTCTGTCTCTTTCCTGGCATTGGTACTTGCTTCCTTTTTTGCATCAGTCTTTTCGGTCAGGATAATGGTAAGGATATCTCCAACCTTCCTGGCTCTCGAATCCTCAAAAAGGGAAATTGCGTAACTTGGTCTATATATCGAACCATCCGGGATAGGGACCGGTTGCGTGGGAACGGACTTTGCCGTGGTAACCGGGGCGTCTCCCTGGTGAATGGAGGCACAGCCTGCAAGCAGTAAAATTATCAGAAGAAAGCCGAATATCTTATCAGCTTTTTCTTTCATACAGGAAAGTCCTTCGAGTTGCTAATCAATCCGCATCAGAGGTTATTGGAGAGATATTGAAGCATATTATCCGCTGTTTTAAGACACTTGGAATTCATTTCATAGGCACGTTCCGCCTCGATCATGTTGACCAATTCCTCGGAGGCGTTGACGTTGGAAGTCTCCAGGTAACCCTGTATCAGTCTTCCAAATCCCTCAGAGCCGGGAGGGGCAGTCTGGGATGTTCCACTGGCGGCACTCTCAAGGAACAGATTTCCTCCAATAGGCTGAAGACCGCCCGGGTTGACAAAATCGGCAATTTCCACGGCGCCTATCTCCACGGGCGTCGCTTGCCCGGCTTCCAGGACGGAAATCGTTCCGTCCTCGCCGATGGTCACACTCTGAATATTGGGAGGAATAATGATGGAGGGCTCCAGCGGGTAACCGTTGGGAGTAACAATTTCTCCTTCAGAATTTAACTGAAACGCTCCGGCCCTGGTATACCCAATGGTGCCATCAGGCATAAGAATTTGGAAAAAGCCCCTGCCATTGATGGCCATATCCAGTGAAGCCTCCTCGGTCTTAACAAGCGCACCTTGAATATGCATGGTGACAGTGGCTACCGGTCGAACACCTGTACCACACATCAAACCTGAAGGAAGCTGGTAGTCCTGAGAGGACTGAGCTCCGACCTGACGTAGGTTTTGATACAACAGATCTTCAAAAACAGCCCTTGAATGTTTAAAGCCATCCGTGTTGACATTGGCCAGGTTGTTGGCGATCGTCGAAATGCGAAAATGCTGTGCGTCCAGTCCGGTTTTGGCTATCCACAATGCCGCATGCATAATAAGTTTTCTCCTCGGTTAAATCCTCAAGAGTTCAGCGGTCTTGGCGTCGTTTTCCTGTGCTGTGTGCATGATCTTGATTTGCATTTCAAATTTGCGGGACAAATCTATCATGTTTACCAGGGCGCTTACCGCATTTACGTTGCTTGACTCCAGCGTTCCCGAAACAAGCTTCACTGAGGCATCGGCAGGGAGTAGTTCCTGTCTATCCGACCTCATTAGGCCATCTTCACCTTTCACCAGTTCAGTCAGGGGCATCTTGACCAGCTTGATTCTGTCAAGCACTACCATGGAAGACGCTTCCTGCCCAAGCGGAAACACGGAAATAGTCCCGTCCCGGCCAATCTCCATTTTCTCGGCAGGTGGCACGGAAATGGGGCCGTTATCTCCGAGCACAAGCAATCCGGTGTTTGTAATAAGCAATCCATTATTCGAAATCTGGAGATTGCCTGACCTGGTATAGGCTTCGGTGCCATCGGTTGACTGGACGGCAATCCATCCGTTACCATCAATGGCTACATCCAGTTCACCACCCGTATTGATAAGATCACCAGGGGCAAAACTGACCCCCGGATGTTCCGCCATGGCGTAAACCCGGCTGGGATAACCGGGACCGAAAACCTGTACACTTCGAAATTGCACCAGGTCTTCACAGAAACCTGTGGTGCCGACATTGGCCAGATTATTGGCGTTGATCGCCTGAGCCTCCATAATTTCCCTGGCACCGGTCATTGCCACGTAGAGCATTCTGTCCATTTTTTCCTCTTCTCACATAAAATTGGCTACCGTATGTTTAACAATGTCTGCATTAGGGTATCAGCAGTGGAAATCACCTGGGCATTTGCCTGGAAATTGCGCTGAGCCGTAATCAGACTTACAAGCTCCCCGGTCAGGTCCACATTGGATGCCTCTATGGATCCTCCTTGAATCATCCCCAATCCTGCGGTCCCGGGGTCCCCGGTGGTGGGAGCGCCTGATGCCGGTCCTCCCGCCCATGTATTGTTGCCAAGCTGGATAAGTCCCCGTGGATTCAGGAAATCAGTCAACACAACCTGGCCTATGGTTTTTGTTTCACCGTTCGTATATCGGCCAAAGATGATCCCGTTTTCATCCACAATCACTCCGGCCATGTGACCGGTTGAATATCCATCCTGGGCCAATTCGTTGACGCCGAATTCGCCGTCGTACTGCGTCATCTGTAAAAAGTTCAGAGTGAGTGAAAGGGACGGCTCTGAGATGTCAATTGTAGAATTCTCTGCAGGGCTCTCAAGGTGGCCATTTTCATCAAAGCTCAGGCTTATGGGACTGCCCGTGGCCGCTTCATCACTGTCATCGATTAATAGATGCGTTGTCCACTCACCCTCGTCGTCTTTTCTGAAATAAAAGGACATGGCGTGCGTCATCCCCAGGGAATCATAAATGGTTATGGTGGTAATATTGTTCCATGTAGCAAGATCATTCTTATCAAAGGGTGCAGTATGGGATATTGCGCCGGCGTCCAGATTGGCACCTATTGATACATTGCTTGTAGCCTTGGGGTCTAAATAGGCCTGAGATGTGCGCATTGGCCCGAGTGCGTCCAGCACGTCGCCATGAGTAGTGGACGTTCTGCCGATGAGGCGCTCTCCCTGGCTGTTGACGATATAACCTGCCGAATCCAGCATGAATGCGCCGGCCCTGCTGTACACTGTGCTGCCGCTGTGGTCCAGGAGCTGAAAAAAACCATTCCCGCTAATGGCCATGTCCAGGCTATTATTGGTGTAGATGATGTTGCCCGGGGCAAATTGCTGGTCGACGGCGTTTATGCGTACACCACTACCGATCGCCCTGGAGGAAGAACCGAGTGATGAAGCAATGACATTGCCGAATTCAGTACGAGACCCCTTAAAGCCGGCAGTGTTGCTGTTTGCGATATTGTTACCGATGACGCTTATTTCCGCCGCAGATGCCTGTAGTCCGCTCTGACCGATTCGCATAGGTGCTGCTGAACTCATGATTCTGACTCCTTGGATCCAATTTCTCTGACTTGCAAGATATCCATCGGTCCCAGACCCGCCAAATTAAGCAGAATGCCCATGGTGGCATGATCCAATATTATGCTTTCCACCTTGGCTGAGATCAAAGTTTCCACAGGCTGGTTTTTGCCGTCAATTTCCATCTCGGCGATTATTTTGTAGGTCCCGGGAGTAACAGGGTTGCCTTGGTCATCCAACCCGTCCCACTCGAAACGGACCATGCCGCCTTCACTGGGGTCCAATTTTAAGCTTCTGATCATCTGACCGGACTGCTCAAGAATTTTCACTGTTACTGAAGTGGTCCCGGCCTGCGGTTCCACCGCGCCGCTTACGCTTTCCGCTTCTCCAATCTCAATGGAATCAGCAGGAACAAGGACGGTATTTCCTGCCAGGTTGGCAGCCTGTAACGTTTGATTTGATGCTAAAACAGAGGCCAGCATATTGAAAGATTCCTGCAGATCGTTGATTCCTCTGACAGTGCTGAATTGAGCAAGTTGCCCGAGAAATTCTCCGTTTTCTTTGGGTGATAGAGGATCCTGGTACTTGAGCTGAGTTACCATCAGCTTCAGAAACTGTTCCTGTCCCAGGTTGCCGTATCCTGCCTCAGAGCCGGATGGAATTCCCATGCCGGCTCCGGAGAATACTGAATCACTGATATTGTTGACACCGTTCATTTCTGTCCTCCTTCAATAAGACCGGTTTACTGCCCAAGGGTCAGGGTCTTGAGAAGCATCTGCTTGCAAGTATTCATCACCTCGACGTTTGTCTGGTAAGTGCGGGACGCCGAAATCAAATTAGCCATTTCCTCCACTACATTCACGTTTGGTCTGAAAATGTATCCAGCTTCATTGGCCATTGGGTGGTCGGGAGCATATTCCATACGAAGAGGCGCGTTACTCTCTACAATTCCCATCACCTCCACTCCAACAGAAGAATCATCATCGCTCAATGAATCCATTACTGCTGAAAATACCGGATGTTTTGCACGGTAGGTCCCTTCTGTATTACTGCTTATGCTTCCTTCATTAGCCAGATTGCTTGCAATAACATTCAGTCGCACGGATTGTGCGCTCATTGCTGAACCGGCGATTTCAAAGACCTTAGAGAATGACATGGACTACTCTCCTTTGATAGCGGTAAGTAATGTCCCTATACGGCTCTTTAAAAAGGCCAGGCCGGCCTGATATTGGAGCGCATTGTGGGCAAAGGCGGCTTTTTCCACCTGAGAGTCTACTGTGTTTTCGTCAAGTGATGGTTGAACCGGGTTCCGGTAGAGCAGATCGGGTAAATTCCCTTGGCTTTCCGGGCGAATATGGCCTTTATGAATAACGGCCATATGGAAAAGGTCGCCGGCCTCCTTTGCCCTGGAGAACGCTTCCTTGAAATCAATGTCACGCGCTTTATAATTCGGGGTATCGGCATTAGCGAGGTTTGACGCAATAATCTGAGTTCGAAGCGCTCTTAGCCTTAAGGCAATGGGATGAGTCCCAAACGCACTGTCTATTATCTTGTCTGGCATAATGTCTCACCTCGGTTTTGAGTTTCGATAAAATAGGCAATTTGATGATATCTAAAAGCAATGTTTGTGCCAGACAGTGAATCAGCAATTTCAGGAACGGGAGATAAATAAGTTGAACAAAAATTAACAGGATTTTTTGTTGTATTCAAGGCGCGAGGAACGAGCATAACTGGATAGTATAGGAATTCCCATTTTTGGACAGGATTAACAGGAT
>JAYEFH010000196.1:0-11703 GCA_034658555.1 Thermodesulfobacteriota bacterium
TTCCTTTTCTGCCAATTTTGTTTCGAGGTCCTTGATCGTTTGTTGTGCTTCAGGAGTAGTCGCCTCTTCTTGCCCAGCTAAGGCGGCTTCATGAAGAGGGCTTAATTCGTTATAAATTGCCATATATTCATCTTCTGTAGCTTCAAGCCTATTCTTTGTTGCCTGCAGACCGGTCTTTTTGGTATCGGAGATGGAACCGCTATTATCGTTTCCTTTCAAGGTCCCGGTATCGGCCCCTGTTTCTTTGATCATTTTTTGTACATCTTTCTGACTCAGCAAATCCGCGTTTTCTTCTTGGCCGCTATCCGGTCTATCTCCATTTAGCAAGGCATCAATATCATCCTGACCAACTATCCCTTCGTCCTTATCTTTATTATCTTCAGCGACCGCTTCTTCGGCCTTGGCCTCGCCGCCGTCAAAATCGAAATCATTTAGCAAGGCATCAATATCATCCTGACCAACTATCCCTTCGTCACTATTTTTACTCTCTTCAGCAATGCCGGGGGCCTCTTCGTCGACAACAAGACCACTCGCTTTTGCTTTTTTAAGTTGTTCCTTTAATTCGTCAATCTCTTTTTCCTTTTCTTCAAGCTTTTCTTCTGAACGCTTTGTATCTTGTGTGGCCGCATCAACGACCTTTTGCAACTTTCTGATTTTTTCTGACAGCTCATCATTCGACTGTTGTAAGGTATCCACACAGGTTTGCAAATCACGATTGCCGAGCTCAAGATCTTTAATAAAAGTTTCTGATTGTTCAATATTCTTCGATAACAGTGCAGCAAATTCTTCAGCCTTTGCTTTTTCTTTCTGTAACTTCTCTAATTGCTTTTTAGAATCCTCAAGATATCCTTCATAGACTACATGTTTATCCTTCATTTTTTGAATGGCTTCAGTTGTATCTATCGCTTCAATAACTTGGGTAGTTTCAAGATCGACATCTTCTTCCGCCTTATCCTCTTCGGCATCCTTACCGGCGGTAAGCAAATCGTTTTTCTCATGCAGATTTTCAACCCATTGCAGATTCTTGCTGGCCGTATCTCTATAGATTGTGGTAACCGCCTCTGAAATCAAGTCAAGCGGGGAATTCCCTTCTTTTTTAAGAGAATCACGAAAACCGATTATAAAATCGGAATTCATTTCATAAACACTTTTTTCTATAAGCTGTGAGAAATTATCCTCACCGGTATCGGTAAAGGCTTCAAGTTTTTCCTTCACTTCGAGAACATTGTCTTCCAACAGGTTGATCAGATGATCTCTGCCAAAGCCATTATTACCCTGCGAATTTTTACTCTTCACATTGAAAAACAAAAATACTAACAAGCCGACTACTATGCTCAGCAGAAAGATTGCCTCTATCATCAACATCATATAGAGAGGATCAATAGTCATCAGCACATTCCTTATTTCGTCTTTTTATATTTCTTGAAAACGACAATTCCGGCTACAACTATAAGAAGGCAGACATTAATTATGAAAAATCTAATAAATACCCATCCCCACCTAATCTCTTCTACAGGTTGTTCCGGAGGCGGTTCATTTTTTTCTTCAATAACCGGCTCCGGCTGATCAATTTCGTCAACCAACTCCTCTAATTGGACTTGCTCTTTGGCCGGCACATAAAAACTATATTTCTTTTCTCTTTCAAAGGTCGCCCCTTTTACACGGATATTCAACGCGTATTCACCTGGCATAGTCGGATTCAACAGGCTGGTAAAAATACCGTCATCCGCCTTCTTATCATAACCGCTGCCTTCATCATTGAGAATCAACGGGACCACATCTTCACCGTCTACCAAGGTCGTCCAGGCGGTTATTCCAAGGCCATAAAAGTGAGCCGGCCCCGTTTTGTCTGTTTCCGGGGGGCCGTCTTGCAGCCATATCTTTAACTCTTGCTCACTATCCAACTTGATTACGCTTTTTTTCATTGAAGTCATCAACCGCAAATTTGTGACAATGAAAACTTTATTCCCCTTTTCTGCGCCATATTTGATGTGCCATTGGCCTACCATCGGTTTGCTGACAGTAATCATTTCATATGCACTGGCCTTAGACCATTTTATATCACCGGGATGTTTCTCAAAGGTTTGTGACAGTTTATCAGGCATTATTAACGTAACATCAGCAGTCGAATACGCTTTGGTTATTACAATAGTCATCTCTTCAACCGACATATCCACATAAAACTTATATCCTTCAATCGGAAGCGTTTCAGGTGATGTCATATGATTAAATATGTCGGTATAGGTTATATGAATATCTGTATCTTTTTCAGTTAAGTAAAAAAATCCCTTTGTTTTTAAAGCGATTAGCTTTAAAAAAGAGATATCGGAAAATTTGGTAAAGGCGATCGTATAAATTTTGATTCCTTTTTTTCTAACTGCAGGAATGAGTTCTTCAAGCAGTTCGGCTGTTGCCTCTTTGTCTAATCCAGCCTTACCAAGGTCCATCTTCCCATCTGTCATGAGGATGATAGCCTTTTCCTTTTCAGAGGACCTTTTAAGAATCTGATAGGAATGGCTGACGGCTTCGCGGAGGTCCGTCCATTCCCCGACGGAAGTAATCAGATTTAGCCGGTCGAGCAGTTGTTCCCGTTCGCTTTCCAACTTATGCAAGCCTGACAGCGTTTTGGCTGTTGTATCAAATGTAACCAGGGCGACACTGTTTTGTTCCTTAAGAAGAGAAATAAACAGCTCAGAGGCCTCACTTCTCAGATTGTTAGGATCTGTCTTTTTCATACTTCCCGATGTATCTATGACTAGAACGATATCCATGCTCTTAGGATTGCTATAGGCGGGGGAAAAAGGAGCAGTAATAATCGACAACGCCGTGACAAGAAAAACAAGTAAAAAAATATTAATTTTAACGGCCTTAGGCAATAACCGTTTCACTATTGCTCGAAAAACATAATTTTTTATTTTACTGTCAGCCGTCATAGCTAAACCTCTATAGGACTGCCTTCAAAACCTTCATCCACTGGGCACACTCATATTAAGTGATTCAATCAAGGCCCATCTTAGAATTCGCGTAAAATTAAATTCGAACGACAGATTGGTCGTTCACTACGTTTAAATAGCGCCCTTCGGGCGAGCTGTTGAGCTGTTAAGCTTATCAGCTTATTAATAAAATTGACCCCAAAATGGGATTTCTTATACTATAAATTTAAAAATCTGTGTTCATCCAAATTACTGACATTCTTTTCGTGTTTTCGGCATTTCGTGCTTTTGTGATAATTCTTTTTTTCTGCGTTGCACAATCTGATAAAGTAAGGTAAAACTAAATGTCATTGTTTCATGCGAGGTATCGCCAGGGGAATATGGACGAATAATTCGAATCAACATTACCAAAGAGAAACGTCGTATATTTGTATCCACTCCCTTTTAAAGTATATCTGCTGGAATTCCGATATATAGAGCGAAGCTTTTTCAAAGATGAAATCAATAACCATCCCCAAAAGGAACCATCCCCAATCGTTGCAAACTGCGTATATTGGTGGACAGTGCCTACCCTACTGTAACACCTTGAGATTACAGGGTGTCCCACCTTCGTTACTATCACTTTGATAGGCATCCGTTATTGAATACCGTGTTCTATTGACTAAGGTTTGTCTTTACCGCTTCGGCAACCTGGGTGCAATATTTTTCAGTCAGGTCATCGCTGGGCCCCTCCACCATGACACGACAAACGTTTTGTGTACCCGAGTAGCGCACCAGGACCCGACCCTGATCCCCGAGTTTCGTTTCAACTTGTTTGATCATCTCCATTACCTCAGGCACGACAGATATTTCCGGTTTTCTCTTGACCTCTACATTGATCATTTTTTGCGGGTAGACATCCATCAAGGTCGCCAGTTCGGAAAGCGGTTTCCCTGCCCAGACCATCGCTGCAATCAGTTGTATGGCTGTAAGGATACCGTCACCGGTCGTATGATGATCTAAAAATATCATGTGACCGGAGTTTTCACCGCCGATTACCGAGCCCAGTCGTTGCATGTCCTCCAATACATACCTGTCCCCCACTTTGGAGGCATGGTGTTTAAACCCATATTTTTTGCAGGCGATTGCTAGGCCAAGGTTGCTCATTATTGTGCTCACCAGAAGGTCATTTTTCAATTTTCCCTGTTCCTTCAGCATTTTGGAGCAAATGATCAGAATTTGGTCTCCGGTGATGGTGTTCCCTTTTTCATCTACAGCGATCAACCGGTCACCATCGCCATCAAAAGCCAACCCGATGGTAGCACCGCTTTCCACCACACGTTTTTCAAGATCATCTGTATATTGGGAACCACAATTGTCATTGATATTCAGGCCGTTGGGATGATTATGGATAGCTTCAAAATCAGCGCCCAACTCAAAAAACACATTGGGGGCCACTTTATAGGTCGCACCATTGGCTGTATCAAGAACAATCTTCATTCCTTCCATGGACAATGCCATGGGAAAGGAATGTTTTAAAAAAACGGTATAACGCCCGAGAGCATCCTCCATGAGGTAAGCACGGCCCATTTCCTTCGCAGGAGGGACCATTTGGGGAAGTTTACCGTTCAGAATGAGCTCTTCAATCGTTTCTTCCTGTTCATCGGAAAGTTTAAAGCCGTGACCGGAAAAGATCTTGATCCCGTTGTCCTGATAAGGATTGTGGGAGGCAGAAATTACAATACCGGCATCAGCGCGCATACTTTCCGTGATGAAAGCGATCCCGGGCGTGGGCAACACACTGACTAAATGCGACATACCACCCATTGAACTGATGCCCGCTTCAAGCGAGCTTTCCAGCATATAACCGGAAATACGGGTGTCCTTACCGATAACCACATTGGTTCGGTGATCCCGATTTTTAAATATATGAGTCACAGCCTGGCCGACAGAAAAAGCCATATTGGCGTCCATTGGATAGCGGTTGGCTTCCCCTCTGATTCCGTCGGTACCGAATAGTTTACCCATAATAAGTTGATCTCCTTAGGAACCGTACAATAAATAACTTGATAGTATAGGAATTTCTATTTTGGAACATAGATGAACACAGATTTGTAAAATTAACAAATTAATGTCTTTTTGGCATCCTTCTTTTATCAGTTTACACTTTTTCCGAAAAAGCGTGTATTATCGAAAAAGTGTAAACTACTTTTGACTTGTCATGAAGGATGCCGAAATACGCTACTTTAAATTATGGAAAGGGGGATGGTTCCCTACCATGTGATGTCTAAAAGAGTTGTTTGTGGCTCATGATGACGGAATGTTTGCCCTATGTAGGGGCGAATCTATGTATTCGCCCTTAATTCAATCCCCACTGGGCTGGATTGATGATGTATTCCCGTATGTGATGCAATTCGTTTTTAAATAATGTAGGGGCAAAACCCCCTGTGGTTGCCCTTTCCCCTGTGGTTGCATATTGTCAGGGCAGGCAGGCACGGGGGCCTGCCCCTACGGGATATTGCCGAATACATTTTCATTAATTGTAGGGGCGGGTTTCAAACCCGCCCCTACAGGTTGGGGGCACATTCCACAAATATCTCGGATATATCACAACGCATGGAACCATCCATGGAAAGGTGAAAGTACTCCAATTACTTGAGATCAATTCTCAATAAGCCTTTTTGATCCATTTGTTGGGGCTCCCAAGGGCCGAAACCCGAAGACCGCTTGTTCCAGGTTTAAGCCCTTGACTTTTGTTGTCTTATAAACTCTTTTCTTCATTGAATCCTCCTTATACTTCAGCACGTTTTGGGTAATTACTTTCTGTGTTAATGTATTCGGAGAATCTTGTCCTTTTTCTTAGGCTTTACTATAGCTGACTACAATTTGTCGTTTAGGGTAGCGAAGTGGATAGACTGAAGGTGGAAGGTTTTTAGGAACAAATTATGCGCGATCACATAAAATCAGATAGTCAGATAGACTGAAGACTGTTAGATCACTTCAGCCTTCGACCTTCAGCCTAACGACCTATAATAATCTAAAAAAGGAGATCTGATCATAATGGAACGTACATTATCTATCATCAAGCCGGACGGCGTGTCTCGGGGCTTTATCGGGGATGTCATCAAACGCTTTGAAGGTGCCGGGATTCGGATAGCTGCCATAAAAATGATATACTTAAGCAAAAAGGAAGCAGAAGGCTTCTATGCAGTTCATAGAGAGAGGTCTTTTTTCCAAAGCCTCACTGATTTCATGTCCTCAGGACCAATAATAATCATGGTCCTTGAGGGTAAAGACGTAATTCAGCGCAACAGGGAACTCATGGGTGCCACAAACTACAAAGAAGCAAAGCCTGGGACTATAAGGGCTGATTTTGCCACGGATATTGAAAAAAACATCGTACATGGCTCCGATGCCACTGAGACCGCTGCCACGGAGATAGCTTATTTCTTCAGCAGTTTGGAAATAGTGGGATAGTTAGTGCCTGAACGAAAAGGCCGTTCAGGCACAATTTTGAATTTAAAAAAGGAAGTAAATTTAATATGTTAATTGTCCTTAGCCTAAACTGAGAAAACAAAATTTGGGGTTTCCGTTCAGGCACTATAGATATTCAGATAAATAATTTCAAAATCCTGTGACAAGAAACTTGTCATTTCAATGGATTAACAGATCACGGTTGTGAAATTTAATATGTGACGAACTATAGTTAAAGAATAAATAACGAATGGAAAGAGATCTCATCGCTAAGATACAACGTTTTGCAGGAACACCAATAAAGGATTCCTCCGTATTGATGGGCATAGGCGATGACTGCGCAGTGGTAACCCCAAGTCCTGATTGCCATCTAATAATCACAACGGATACACTTGTTGAGTCAATACACTTTGACCTTGACTATTTTGATCCATGGCACTTGGGTAGAAAAACAGCGGCAGTTAATTTGAGCGATGCAGGGGCTATGGGGGGAAATCCCCGCTGGGCCTTTCTAAACCTGGCTGTGCGTCCGGGAATGACGGACAAGTTTTGGGACAATTTCTCTAAAGGATTGCTATCACGATTATCCGAATATGGAGTAAGTTTGGTCGGAGGAGATACTGTAAGTGCCCCGGACCGGCTTTCACTCAGCCTCACCTTGATTGGAGAAGTAAAAAAGGGGAAATGGTTAAGCCGTGGTCGTGCACAGCCTGACGACCTGATTTACTGTTCTGGTTATCTTGGAGAATCTGCCGCCGGGCTTGAGTTGTTAAGGAAATATAAAGAAAAGAGAAGTCCCTTCAAAAATCGAGGGGCGCATGGGATCTCAAGGGCTGTTCTAAATCGTTTTGCAAACAGACATCTGGACCCTGAGCCCCGTGTGACGCTGGGACAGGCCTTGGCTTCAAACGGCATGGTTCAAACTGCCATAGACGTCTCTGACGGCATTGCCACAGATCTTGCCCATATATGTAAAAACAGCAAAGTCGGCGCCGAAGTATGGGCCAGGGAAATGCCGGTTTCCAGGGCATTACAAAGAACTTCAGAAATTTTGAGAATATCGCCCCTATATCTTGCCCTTACAGGAGGTGAAGATTTTGAGCTCTTGTGGACCGTGTCAGAAAAAGATGAGTCTGAAGTACGAAAAATTGCCGCAAAGATTCTTGGGTACAGGCCGTTCCGAATTGGAAAAATAGCACAAGGTGATAGGGTGATTTTAAAAACGTCTCAAGGCTCAAAAGATATTACATATCAGGGTTATGAACACCATACTTGATTTCGCTGAAAAAATCCAATCTGCGGCGTACAATAAATTTAAAATCTTTTATATCCCAGTACTCAATCACACCTTGAAGATCCAGGGACAGTGGGAAAACGGCTTTTTTATCCGCATCAAGCTCGATTTCGCCGGAAAGTCGGAAGATTGGGCGTCTTCACCTCTTGCTCATAAATTCAGAGAAATCCTTGACGGAAAGTCAAACAGGTCCTTAATACCCTTTAAGGCAAAAGGAACAGCTTTTCAGAAAAGAGTATGGGATGCCACCTTTCGTATTCCCTTTGGAGGGCTGAAATCATATAGTGAGATTGCCTCTGAAGTAGGTTGCGGTTCGCCCAGGGCAGTGGGACAGGCCCTCAAGTCTAACCCGCTGCCCATTATTATACCCTGTCATAGAGTGGTCGGGAAAAAAGGAAGCCTTGTCGGCTTTTCATGTAGTCTGGAGATCAAAGCTCTTTTACTGCAATTTGAAGCAAATAAAAAAAATGCCGATACAAATAATAGGTAATCTTTTAATAATTTGGTGGTATGGCCGACATGTTAAACGAATCTGAAACACCTCAGCCTAAGCTGATCACTCACATCCTGGAAATAATTAATAGCGCTATCCTTGTGGTGGACGCCCTTGACCGCATAGTATTTGCCAACAGCAAGGCTGTGATGATGTTCAAGGCGGAGCAAAAAGAACTTGAGGACAGTCCCCTAGCTGAAATCTTTATGCCGGAAGACCGGGATGTGTTCCTCCCCAACATTCTCAAGATCACCCGCTCCAAAGGTAAATTCGAAGGAGATGCCATGCTCCACAGGCCGAATGGCTCCAGATTCATGGGGTTTCTGTCAGCCTCATCCTGGAAATGGGAACAAAGCGTGGGAGTGGTCATAACAATTCATGACATAACCAACCTCAAGAACATTGAGTGGGGACTAAGAAGGTCTGAGCACATGGTTTTTCTGGGGCGGATGTTGAACGATATCAGCCACCAGATCCGAAATCCGGTACTAACAATCGGGGGGTTTTCAAGACGTCTTGCCAAATCGGATTTCCCAAAACCTGAACATATTCAAGCCATCATGGACGAATCAGCCCGACTGGAACTCCTGCTGAACACTCTCAATGATTTTATCCAACTGGATAGACCAAAATTAGAGCATCTTCCTGTTAAATACTTGATCGAGAATATTGAGTCCCATCTGATGAACCTTGCCGAAGGCCATGGGGCAAAATGGATTTCCAAAATTTCTTCTTCTTTGCCGAAGGAAAGGGTTCTGGCAGATCCCTGGATATTTATCAGGGCACTTGAGGCAATCGTCATCAATGCCTGTGATTCCTATGAGCGTGAAGACACGGAGAAGATTATAGAGTTCCGGGTAGAACCGGTAGACAACGGTTCCCTGGCCTGTGCCTTTTGTATAAACGATAGGGGTTCAGGAATAAAAGCCTCGGTACTCCCAAATGTCTTCAGCCCTTTTTTTACCACCAAGACCGGGCACATAGGTATGGGGCTTACCTTTGCCCACAGGATAATGGAGGAGCAAATCGGGGATATAGCTATCAAGTCATCACCGGGTGCGGGTACCAGCCTGACTCTTTATCTGTCAAAAGACAGAAGAAGGGAGATAAGGACCAAAAAAATCTAGCCCCGTGAGGCCTCAATAGCCACTGCCAGTTCCTCTCTACTAACATCATCTGTGATAAAAATTTGACCGATTCCGCGACTCAGGACAAAGTGAGGTCGCCCTGACTTTGCCTTTTTGTCATGCCGGAGGAGATCCATAAGCTCTTCTGCAGAGAGATTTTCCGGAATCGCCACGGGAAGATTTAACCTGTCCAGAAGCCTGCACAGCCTCTCAATATCCCCTGCGGGCATCAAACCCTTTGCCACAGAGATTCTTGAGACCACCACCATACCCATAGAAATTGCCTCTCCGTGAGGGATCTGATAGTGTGCCGCGGCCTCCACCGCATGGCCCACAGTGTGACCAAAATTAAGGATACGTCTCATATCTCCTTCACGCTCATCAGCAGACACCACATCAGCTTTTATGGAACAAGAGCTGAAAACTATGTGAGCTGTGACATGTGGTTCAAGATTTATTACATCCCACCATTTCTCCTCCAGGAAATCAAACAGTTCCGGGCTTTGGATCATTCCATACTTCACTACTTCAGCAAGACCATTTATGATCTCAGCCTTGGGCAGAGTAGCCAACACCCCTATGTCCGCATAAACTCTTCCGGGCTGATAAAAGGTCCCAAGAAGATTTTTCCCTTCCGGCAGGTCAACCCCTGTCTTTCCTCCTACTGAGCTGTCCACCTGGGCAAGGAGCGTAGTGGGAATTTGCACAAGCGGGACGCCCCTCATATAGATGGAGGCAAGAAATCCCGCTACATCCCCAACCACACCGCCGCCCAGAGCCAGTATGGCGGTTTGCCTATCTGCACCCATGTCTATTATCCTGCGGGCAAGATCCACTACGGTATCCATATTTTTGGATTCCTCTCCTGCTGCAAAGGACAACAACTCAACCTTGACCCCGTCTTGGCCCAGCAACTTGATAAAATCCGCCCCGATGTAGTCCTCTACATTTGAATCCGTGATAATTATGTATCGCGGAGCAGGCAAATTCGACTTGAGATCCTTTCCCAACTCTGTCAAAAGCCCCGGACCTATGAGAATATCATAGGTATTGACTCCCAAAGGTACTGTTACAGTGTGCCAGACATGTTGAATATCCTCAGAATCCTCAGAATATGAAGCAAAATCGTTATCTGTATCCATAGACACTGTTCCCTTCCTATTTATATGTCTAATCTGTTTAATCCCCGACAGCCTTAAGGATTTCCTCCTTATGAGATTTAACCGCTCTATCGGCAATGTCTTTTAGGCTGCTCTTTACCTTATCCGGCGCCGGCAAATCCGGCACCTTGGGTAGTAACTTTTCAAGGTCACCAACAGGGACCAGTTCAAGACGGGATGATAGATCTTCCGCCCTACCTGCCGGCAGATTTTCACCTAATACACCGGCGAGATCATCCCTTCTGTCTAAGGTATTTAAAAAACTCATAATTTCATCAAGAGCGAATTTCTCTTTAAACTGACGAATTTCCTCGTCAACAACCAAGGCTTCATCCAGTACCTCATCCAGCTTTTCCCTGTACTCAAGAGTGTCCAGGTAAAGCCTTTCATAACTGTCTAAAAGCAGATTGGCAAATTTGGAATGGGCCAACCAGCCATGGAGTTCCATGTTCTTAAGAAGCCGCTCCCTGATCGTACCCGATTCCACGGTATACTGATCGAAAAAGGGACGGCCTTCCCAGCCCGTAAGTCTCAGAAATTCGTCAATCAGGTTCAAATCCTGCACAAGGACATATATTCTAGCCATGTCTCTCCCAATCTTTTGTTCGTATAGGAAGCAAAGATCAGGGATCATAGCCTCAAGGGCCTGCCTGTCTTCCTCAATGGTTTTTCTATAGCCGAAGTACCTCTCTGCTATTTCCCTCTTTATCTGATATGCTAACGCCTTTCCGATATCTTGTTCCATAGCCTCTATTGTCTCTCCCTAATATAGGATTACACTGCAAAAAAATCATGTAATATGCAAAAAACCAGAACGACCTTGAAAATGGTTAGAGTATGTTGGTTATAAATAAAATAATACATAGTTTTCCATTTGCTATTGCTTTAGCTCTTTTTGCATGCGCGTGCCTGTCTGGTTGCGCTGGAAAACCAAAAAGGCCACCAAGTGTACAACCTGGTCCATGGATCGCAACCGGAGACATATTGGATGCCATGAGCTTACAGGCAAAACAGCTCTCAAGCCTTAAGGCCGGGATAAAATTGAAGCTCACTATCCATGATCAAACTCAGCCTGAAATCAAAGGCCGTCTTATGTGGACAAGAACGCATGAAGGGGAGCTTGCCAGGGTGACAGGTCATGGTCCCTTTGGCATAACTGTCTTTGATTGCCTGGTTGCTAAAAAAGCCTTTTATCTCTTCATACCATCACATAATGCAGTATATGTTACCGGTATTAATGACA
>JAYEFH010000197.1:0-2746 GCA_034658555.1 Thermodesulfobacteriota bacterium
TTGCAAAACCCGCTCTGGAGATAAGGCGGGTTGTCAACTAATTTGAGGTATCATTGTGTTTTCGTGTTTTCGTACTTTCGTGTTTTCGTGATTGATTTTGAATAGTTTCTTAACCGCACAGGTCCAACCTTTTTGTTCCACCTATCAAAGTCCTGTCAGACCATATCTGATAACTCTTCTGCCAGTTTGTAGACATCCAGCTCGTAAACTCGTTTCATCTCTCCCCAATTTCTACTTTCCAATTTCAAGTTTCAAGCCGTGAACGGCTACCATTAAACTAATAGCTAATCGCTAAAGGCTAATCGCTCTAGGTTTAAGTGATATCGCTACGGATTTTTACCACACGGGCAGGTACTCCGGCTGCAACGGCGCTGTCCGGAACGTCTTGCGTTACTATGGAACCTGCCGCAATAACCGCGCCTTTTCCTATTCGTACTCCATTCAGTACGGTTACCCTTACACCTAACCATGCCTCATCTCCGATGCAGATAGGTCCCTTTGACTGCAGAGATTGGTCGCGGATAGTTTTACCGGACGCGATTCCGTGGCTATAGGAATAAAGAGCACAGTTAGGCGCTATCATCACTCCATTACCAATCACTATAGGTTCCACGTACGAATAGAGATGACACCCAGGATGGATGCTTGATTGAGAACCAACTACTATTTCGCCGCCGAGCCCTGTCTCAAATGTGGAATCCCTCAGAATTTCGACCCGGTCACCGAATTCAATCTTACCTCCCCCTTTTCGTTCAAAGAGAACTACCCTGTCCCCGATAAAACAATTTTTCCCAAGACGCAAATCCGGATGGTGAATGATTGCGGTTGATTCGATAAATCCATTTCGATTTAGGAGGGCAAGAGGAATGCGCGCCTTGTAGGGTGGAACAAACCACGAAGCCAGCCACATGAAGAACCGACCGGTACTTGTCGGACAGGCGAAACGCATCCAAAAACGCGCCCATTGATTCATAGAATTTTCCCGGTTTTAGGACAGCAGTCAAACGCTGGATTTATTAGAGGGCGATAATACGATATTTTAGACTACCTTTTAAGTGGCCAAGCCGGTAGCCAAGGTCCCAAAGCCACCTTTCACGTTCTATGGGAGATCGAATATGGCGCAAACGTTTCAGGAGACGCCACCAAATCTTAGCGCAGACCTTAAAAGAGACTTTCGGCATCCCTAAAGGACGGAATTTCTTGTTTAATAAGACGTTGTATTCGCCCCAATTACGTGCTTGCCGCAACCTATTGACTGAACCTGGTTGGTGACGAATGTAAACCAATGCTTCGGGTGCAAAGTGGAGAGCGGTTCCGGAAAGTTGTGCTCTCCAGCAATAATCACAATCTTCGCAACACAGCATCGTTTCATCAAATCCACCTATTTCTTCGTGGATTGAACGTCTAACACCCAGACCACAAGCGCCTGCGTGAGGCAGATAATCAACATAGAAATATTTTATGAGACCCTCCCGTTGTCTGCGATTGCCTTTCGCCCTCAATGCAGCAGGATCACTCAGCTTTTCTGCATCCATCCGAGAAGCAACAAGACCATATTTGGAGATTGCGGCAGCTATCGCTGCCACCCAGTCAGGGGCCACTTCATCGTCGGCATCGCAAAAAGCCAGCAATTCCCCTTGAGCTGCCCTTACCCCCATATTCCTGGCAAAGGAGACGCCTCGACGAGCTGATGCATCCACCACTCTCAGGTTAGGTAATCTACTCCTATATTGTTCAACAATAGTCAGAGTTTCATCAGTTGAACCGTTGTCTGATACAATTACCTCCCAAGGTTCGTTCCAATTTTGCTTGGCGAGTGATTCAAGTTGTGTGGCAATATATTCGGATTCATTAAGACACGGCAAAATGACGCTTAATTTGATCGGCCTTTGATCGTTGAAGTCGGTCATGTCTGCACCATAAAAATTTTAGGTTACTATCTATTGCCTGAACGGAAACCCCAAATTTTGTTTTCTCAATTTAGGTCGGGGATCATTAAGCGGAAATTTTTTCCAAACCTGGTTATTGCCTGATCACTGGGTCAAATTTGGTTTGCCATTTTAATAGTGGTCTTATTACTCCTCTTATTTTTTTAGTCCATTCACCACGTGCGGAGTTTTCGCCCGAATCAATCACTTCAAAGGCGACAGCGTCTTCCAAACCAAAATGGTAAATGTCAGGTTGTATGGTTCTCATTGCCGGACTGATAAATAAGGTTCCTTCTGCCAAAATATTTGCTGGAATTTGGGCTGTGCTTACATAGCGCCCGATGGGGCGCGGTTTGCCTTTCCATTCTGGGTCCGAATCCAAACCTGTAAAGACACATACACCCTCCTGGTTATTTAATAAAAAATGCGGGAACAGAGAAACCCCCTCTTTTTCTACAAAATACTCCATTTCAATAAATACAGGATCGGTAATATTAATTGTAGGAGTGACATTCCCATCTTTGTCAACTATCCTTAAAGCACAAAGGCGGACGAAGTCACTTGCTGGAGCATCTTTGGGGTCATGCCATTCGCTGCTCGCGGGAGTAATCTGACATGACTGTAAATAGGAACCAACAACATTTTTTGAAGGACCGTCCTCAATTATAGATCCGGCTTCCAATAGAATGGTCCTTTCGCACAAACGAGTGACTGCTGACATATTATGCGAAACGAAAAGTACCGTTCTGCCTTGTTTCCCAACGTCCTGCATCTTGTTCAGGCATTTTTTTTGAAAGGCCGCATCGCCTACCGCCAGC
>JAYEFH010000198.1:0-11667 GCA_034658555.1 Thermodesulfobacteriota bacterium
CCAGATTTGGATCTTTTTTGCCCTTTTGGGAGGCAGAGACCTCTGCAACGCTTCCTGTAAGGGCGTTAAATATAGTGGTCTTACCAGAACCTGATATTCCGACTATTCCTATTTTCATGGATTATATTTTTGGGCCTTGATCATCGTTTCGGCCAATACGATGTTAAACCGCAGAATATCGAACAAGGAATTATGAATGTCGAAAGGATGACTTTAAAGTCCTTCATAATTCGAGATTCCTTGTTCGATATTCGACATTCAAATGTCAGTTAGAGTGGCCCAAACGATGATCAAGGCCTATCTTTGTATAATTGCTATCTATAATTCAACATTCCTGCCGGCAGGGAGTAGTGTCTCCCTTGATTTTATCCAAGGCATGTTTAAGCACTGGAAGTATTACCTCCATTCCCTGAGCCACTGCCAAAGGGCTGCCGGGCAAATTGATGATAAGTGTTTTGTCACGCACTCCGGCAATTCCTCTGGAGAGCATGGCCCTTGGTGTGAAATCAAGACCCTTGATGCGGATGGCCTCCGCGATCCCTGGAACCTCCCGCTCTATTACGGATTTTGTAGCTTCAGGCGTGATATCCCTGGGAAACAATCCAGTGCCGCCTGTTGTAACTATGATATCTACAGAAGTTCTATCTATCCATGTGATCAACATGTCTCTGACATCTTGTACTTCGTCAGGGACTGTCTTGTGTAAGAGTACATTGTAACCATGCTGTTCGAGCAGATGACGGATTACAGGCCCTGATTCATCGCTCGCCTTTCCCCTGGCAGCGCTGTCACTCACAGTGAGAACACCGGCATTGTACACAGGTTGTCCTTCTAAGCCTTTTCTTCTTTTGCATGTGCAATGATCTTTTCAGTTAGATTCGGTGGCACTTCTTCGTAGTGAGACTGCTCCATGGTAAATGTTCCGCGGCCGGCGGTCATGGCATTAAGATCCAGCATATAGCGTTGTACCTCTGCAAGAGGAACAACTGCTACAATGGCTTGTACAGCCTGGCCTGGTTCCATGCCCATAATCTTGCCCCGTCTGCTGTTTATGTCACCGATTATATCTCCAACAGCGTCATCAGGCACGGTTATGGTGAGTTTTACAATGGGTTCGAGCAGGGTAGGCTTGGCTTCCAGCATGCCTTTCTTGAAACAATTGATGGATGCTATCTTGAAGGCTATTTCAGAGGAATCCACCTCGTGGGATTTACCGTCATAGAAGCGTACCTTTACATCAACAACCGGGTATCCGGCAAGTGGCCCGGCCCCTATGGCTTCTCTTAGTCCCTTTTCCACTCCCGGAACGAAATTTCTCGGGACATTCATTCCCACAAGTGCCTCTTCGAACTCAAACCCATTACCTCTTGGGCGTGGTGAGATGTCAAAGTGGACCTCTGCGAACTGCCCTGCTCCGCCGGACTGCTTTTTATGTCGATAAATAACGGCCTTTCTCGTTGTTTTTATGGTTTCATGATAGGGGATACGCGGAAGGGCAAGGTCCACCTGTACGCCGAATTTCCTTGCCATCTTTTCCACAGTGGCATCTATGTGAATCTGCCCGTTTCCTGAAAGTAAGAGTTCCTTTGTCTGTTGATCACGCTTCACATCAATTGTGGGATCTTCTTCCCGAAGTCGTGCGAGGGACTGGGTTATTTTCTCCTCATCTCCTCGACTCCTGGGTTTGAGGGCATAGGTCAGGACCGGCGAGGGAAGAGCTACAAAGGGATAGGTTATCGCATTCGCAGGATCACAAAGGGTGTCACCGGTGGCTGTTTCCTTTAGCTTTGCTATTGCTACTATTTCACCGGGTCCAGCCTCTTTCAAAGGCTTTTGTGCTTTACCTTCAATGGTAAATATCTGACCATAACGCTCAGTTTTTTCTTTGTTGGAGTTATAGAGCGAGTTGTCAGGTTTTAGCGTGCCGGAATAGACCCGGATAATGGAAAGACGCCCTGTATAGGGATCGGTAAGGGTCTTAAAGACAAGGCCGGATACAGGGGCATCTGGAGACGGATCGCGTGTTGTCTCATTCCCGCTTTTGGGATCAGTGCCGGAGATACTACCAAGCTCATCAGGCGAAGGCAGAAACTGTACAATTAGGTCAAGTAAGATACTCTCACCTATATTTTTTGTGGCGGAACAGCAGCATACAGGAATAAAACCCCCACTCATTATGCCTTGTTTCAGGCCGGAAACGATTTCATCAGGAGTCAGTTCTTCACCTTCTAAAAATTTTTCCAGCAGCACATCATCAGATTCTGCGGCAAACTCGATCAAATTGTTCCTCAAAATTTCAACTTCGTCCTGAAGATCAGCCGGGATATCGACAGGGTTGGCATTGCCGCTTCCATCATTACTGAACTCAAAGGCCTTCATTTGTATAAGATCTACAATACCCCTGAAATTCTCCTGTTCCCCCAGCGGCAGAGCAACCGGAACCAGTCTCAGGTCCAGGGCTTCCTTTATTGCATCCACGGCCTTTTGGAAGTCTGCTCTTTCCTTATCCATTTTGTTAATACACATGACAACTGGAAGGCTTGAGTCTTTGATGATGGACCATATCTTCTTAGTCTGTGATTTTACCGGATTTACAGCATCTACCACGAACAACACATTATCAGCCGTCCTAATGGCCGCCTTGGCTTCAGCGATAAAGTTATCTTCCCCGGGTGTGTCCATAAGGTAGACTTTGGTCTTTTTCCAGGTCAGATGATGAAACGCTGTGCTAATGGACATGTTGCGTTTGATCTCTTCCGGCTCAAAGTCCAATACGGAGGATCCGTCATCGACCTTGCCCATGCGCGAAATCGCCTTGGCAGTGAAAAGCATGGCCTCTGCCAGAGAAGTCTTGCCGCTCCCACTTTGGGCGACCAGAGCGAAATTTCTGATGTTGCTGACGTCCATAGATGCTAATCCCTTCCTTTTATAGATTTATGGTAACCGTTCACAGGGCACAGCACCTGCTTTGTTGTCGGGCACTTGAAGTACAGGGAGTACGTCTGCGTACCCTCCGCCTCGCATCTGCAGCACCCTGTAAACGGTTACAGTTCTGTAAGTTGCAGTAAAACGGGCATTATCGAATTTCTGTTTTTCCCAATTTCAAATTTCAAGTTTCGAATCAACTTTTCCCAGTACCCCACCTCATATAGTCTTTCATAAGATAGGCAGACTCTTCCCGTTCGATTTTGACTGCACATACCTTGAATTCAGGTGTCTTGGCGATTGGGTCCAGTGCCCTGCTGGTCAGGATATTTGTCCTGGTCTCAGCAAAATTGAATGTCATACACACAACACCGGCAGGTACAATTTCCGTTATCTTTGTCTTGGCCTTTATGCTCCCTCTCCTTGAAGTCACTTTTATGACTTCACCGTCCTGGATATCCAGAGTAGCGGCATCAGCCGGGTGTATCTCAACATGCTCTTCCTTTCGAAGTTCATCAAAGCCTTCTGCCTTATGCGTCATGACTGCATGATAATGGAAGGCGCACCGCCTGGTGATAAGGATAAAGGGATACTCGTGGCTGGTAGTCTCTGCCGGAGGCCGATATGAAATGGGTGCGAATTTTGCGCGCCCGCTCGGTGTGTTGAAACGCTCACTGTAAAGATACTGCGTCCCTGGATGTTCGTGATCCGGGCAGGGCCATTGGAGCCCGGACTTTTCAATACGTTCATACGTGATGCCCGCGTAACTCGGGGTCAGGCCACGCATTTCCTCAAAAACCTCTTGAGGGCTGCCAAAATCAAAACCTTTGGCCCCCATGCTTTTTGCAATATCGCATATGATCATCCAGTCGGGACGTGAATTGCCTTTAGGCTCTATTGCTTTGCGGACCCGTTGCACCCGCCGTTCAGTGTTTGTAAAAGTTCCATCTTTTTCAGCAAAACTGGAAGCCGGGAGTACAACGTCTGCCAATCGCGCTGTCTCTGTGAGGAAGATGTCCTGCACAACAAACAGTTCCAGGTGTGATATGGCCTTTTTGATGAAAGTGGTGTCCGCGTCAGTGACTACCGGATCCTCGCCCTTCAGATAGAAGGCCTTAATCTTACCATTATGGGCAGCTTCAAACATCTCGGTCAATGTGAGCCCGTTTGATGGACTAAGTTTACAATTCCAGGCCTTTTCAAATTTTCTCCGAACCTTTTCATTTTCCACCTTTTGATAACCGGTGTATACATTGGGAAGCGCCCCCATGTCACAGGCGCCCTGAACGTTATTCTGCCCCCTTAAGGGATTTACGCCGGTTGATGGTATGCCGATATTACCTGTGAGTAGTGCCAGGTTAGCCAGGGCACGCACATTATCCGTCCCGTGTGAGTGCTCGGTGATACCCAGGGTATACAGGATTGTTGCGGGTATATACGAGCCAAACATCCTGGCTGCTTTAACTATGTCCTGTGCGGGAACACCGGTAATTTTCTCAGCGGTTGCCAGGTCATTCTCCATGATGGAGGCCTCAAAGGCATCATAATCCTCGCATCGCTCTTCGATAAATGAGGTGTCCAGGAGGTTTTCTTCGATAATGATCCTCATCATTCCATTCAGGAGTGCCATATCTGTTCCGGGACGAAGCCTGAGCCAGATATCGGCCATGCGGCAGAGAGGTATGCGCCGGGGATCAACTATAATGAGCTTTGCACCCTTTTGTACAGCCCTGGTAACCTGTCTGCCTATAATGGGATGATTAGCTGTTGTGTTGGTGCCGATAGCAAAGATGCAAGCCGCATCACTGATCTCATTGATAGAATTCGTCATGGCACCGCTACCGAAACTGGCGGCCAGACCGGCCACCGTGGGTGCGTGTCAGAGACGGGCACAGTGGTCAATATTATTGGTTTTTAAGACCGCCCTGGTAAATTTTTGGAAGAGGTAATTCTCTTCATTTGTGCATCTGGCCGAGGAGATAGCAGCGATCTCATCTCCTTTGTAATGGGCCAGGCTGCTTGCTACATATTTGATCGCCTGGTCCCAGGTGATCTCTACAAACTTACCTTCTCTTTTCACAAGGGGTAAGGTAACCGGTCTGCCTTCTTCTGTTACTTCAACTACAGAGGATGGCTGTGCATATTCATCGTATGCACGCATGAGTGGAAGAGACAGCCTGTCCGGACTATTAACGAAGTTATAACCAAAGCGCCCGCGAACACAGAGATTGCCCTTGTTGACGGGGTTTTCATTATCGCCCCTGGCCCTTACGATGGTGTTTCCGCGTATTCCCAGATAAAGTCCGCACCCCACCCCACAGTATGGGCAGGTGGTTTTTACTTCACGGGTTGGATATTCAGCCTTCTTGGGTACCAGGGCACCTACGGGGCAACGCTCCATACATTCCCCGCAAGAAACGCATACAGAATCTTTCAAGAGTTTGTTGGCAAACGTGCTGACTCTGAGGTCGTAACTCCGGTATGCCATATTGATTGCGTCATTACCTACAATTTCATGGCAGGTACGGACGCATATTGCGCACTGGACGCACTTGTTGGGATTGAAATCGAAAAACGGGTTACTGGTGTCAATGGGAAGGTCCTTGGCTACATGCTCAAGACGATTAAACCGATGCTCATTGAAACCTATACGGTTCACCAGTTCCTGAAGCCGGCACTGCCCGCTCTTGGGACAGAGAAGGCAGTTGAAGTCATGATCACTCAAGATGAGCTCAAGAATCACCCGGCGCAATCGTTCAATTTCAGGATCATCCGTGACTACTACCATCCCTTCTTCAGCAACGGTCCGGCAGGCCGGTTCAAGCCTTCTTCGGCTTTCGATCCTGACCAGACACAGGCGACATACGCCTATGGATGAGACATCAGGGCAATGGCACAGGGTGGGGATATAGATACCTGCGTCCTGGGCCGCTGTGAGGATAGTAGCACCCTCATCGGTCTTCACTGTAATTCCGTTTATGTTCAAAGAAACGTTATTCACCCTTATCACCTGAGTTTTCTATCAGACCAGTAACACACTCCACCGCGTTAAACCGCTTGGGACAGACCTCCATGCAGGTCCCGCATTTGATACACTTACTCTGGTCAATCTCGTGGACCTGCCATTTCGCACCTATAATGGCACCAACCGGACAGGCCGTCAGGCATTTCATGCAGGCCTTACACCTGTAATCCTTGATACGATAGAAAATAAGAGATCTGCACACAAGGGCCCGGCAGCGCCTTTCATGGATATGCTCTTCATACTCCTTGCGGAAGTACTTTATGGTAGAGATAACCGGATTGGGGACTGTCATTCCAAGGCCGCATATGGAAGCCTGCTTGACGGCATCGGACAATTCGAGCAGGATCTCAATATCTCCTGGCTTTCCGTTTCCCCTTGTAATGTCCTGCAAGATATTGAACATCTGCTTTGTGCCAAGCCGGCATGGAGTACACTGCCCGCAGGATTCATTCTGAGCAAAATCGAGGAAGTACCGCGCAATATTCACGATACATGTGTCCTCATCCATGACGAGCATGCCCCCGGAGCCAATAATCGACCCGGCCTTGGCCAACGATTCGTAGCCCACAGGCAAATCCAGGAGTTCTTCAGGGATACATCCGCCCGAAGGCCCGCCGGTCTGAACCGCCTTGAAACGCTTCCCCCCCGGGATCCCCCCGCCTATGTCAAAGATGATCTCGCGAAGCGTTGTACCCATCTCTACTTCGACCAGGCCCACATTCCGGACCTTTCCCACAAGTGAGAATATCTTTGTTCCCTTGTCAGTGGAAGTGCCTATTTCCGAATACCACTTGCCTCCATTCAGAGCAATCCTGGAGACGTTTGCAAGTGTCTCCACGTTATTTATGACAGTAGGTTTACCCCACAATCCCTGTATGGCTGGGAAGGGGGGTTTTGGTTTTGGCCGGCCGCTTTTTCCTTCGATTGAGGCTATAAGCGCTGTTTCCTCTCCACATACAAACGCGCCCGCTCCCTTTACGATCTTGATTTCAAAATTAAATTCGCTCCCCATGATGTTGTGCCCGAGGATTCCCATATCAGTAGCCCGAGCAATCGCTGAGGACAGATGATGGATAGCCAGGGGATACTCTGCCCGCACATATATGATCCCTTGAGAGGCCCCGACTGCATAACCGGCGATCATCATCCCCTCCAGCACACTGTAAGGATCGCCTTCCATCACGCTCCGGTCCATAAAGGCACCCGGATCACCCTCATCGCCATTACAGATGATGTACTTTTCTTCACCAGGGGCGTTGCGTGCTGTTTCCCACTTGATACCGGCTGGGAATCCGGCCCCTCCTCTTCCCCGCAGACCGCTGAGTTTGATTTCTTCAATGACACCTTCAGGGGTCATTTGAGATAGGATTTTGGCAAGGGCCCGAAAGCCGTCGACCTTGATATAGTCTTTAATGCTCGTAGGATCTATGACGCCACAGTTTTTCAGTACAATCCTTCTCTGTTTCTGGTAAAAAGGAATATCATTTTCATGAAAGCACTTCTGGCCGGTGACAGGATCTTCGTATAAGAGCCTTTCAACTACCCGGTCTTCAATCAATGTCTCAGAAATGATTTCCGGCACGTCCTCTTTTGTTACGTACTGGTAAAATATCTTTTCCGGGCCCACGATCACAATCGGACCCCTCTCGCAAAATCCATGACAACCGGTCTTTTTGACCGTTATCTCATCTTCAAGCTCCTGGTCTTTGATTTCCCTGACAAAGGCCTCCCTGACATGCTCACTCCCGGACGACATGCAACCGCTTCCACAGCAGACACTGACCATTTTCCCAGTTGTCTGCTCACCGGCAATGAGGGATTCCCTGAGGAGTCTTAACGATTCCGCACTATCTATTCTGAGGTCTTCTGTTGATTGTATTGAGATCGATTTTTTCATATCTTTGCGGTGAAGAGCATTCCGGGCAGAATCATGTCTGGGTCTCTGTATCACCAAGGTCCTCTGTCAGTATTTTCTTGACCTTTCTCACTGTCATTTTTGAATGAACCTCGTTATCTACAAGGACAACCGGAGCCAAAGCACATGATCCCAGGCAGGCCACTCGCTCAAGACTGTATTTGTAGTCCGGAGACGTCTGACCTGTCTTGATCCCAAGGCAGTTTTCCGCCGTTTCCAGGATATCACGTGCACCCAGTACATGACAGGCAGTCCCCTGGCACACGGAGACAAGATGATCACCTCGGCGAGTCAAATAGAAATGGTCATAGAACGTTGCCACGCTGAATACCTGGCTCGGCGGCAACTTCAAGAAGTCTGCAATTGAGGACAAAGCGGCCTCAGGCAAATACCCAAACTCCTCCTGAACCCTTTGCAGGATGGAGATCAATCCTCCCCTTTCTCCTTCAAAAACTGCAAGTATCTTATTAAGTTTTTCAGTATCCATACAATTGCAAGATCCTTTGTTCTAAATTCCTCTCTTAACGCTTCCCCTGAATGATGTCTTCGGCCGCCCGCACATCGTCCATACCGCCGATGAACACAGGCACCCTCTGATGAAGATGATGCGGTTCAATATCGAGTATGCGTTCAGTACCGGTGCTTGCATATCCTCCTGCCTGTTCAACTATATAAGCCAGGGGATTGACCTCGCAAGTGAGCATCAGTTTTCCATGAGGCTTTGAAGGATCCTTTGAGTTCGCCGGATACATGTATATTCCACCTTTCAGGAGATTCCGGTGAATATCCGTTACAAAAGAACCTGTATAACGCGCTGTATAAGGACGACCAGTCTTTAAATCAGGCGTCTTAAAGTACTCGATCGCGTCCTGGATATTCTCCTCCCAGAAATAATAGTTCCCCTCATTGACGCTGTAGGTCTTGCCTTTTTTGGGTATGCGAATGTTCTCATGGGAAAGAAGAAACTCTCCGATACTTGGTTGCAGCGTAAACCCATGAACCCCATCCCCTGTTGTGTAGACCATCATAGTGCTTGATCCATAAATACAATAACCTGCCGCCACCTGCTCACAACCGGGCTGCAGGGCGTCCGCCATCATGCCGAATTCTCCAAGGCCTCGTTTCTTGAAAATTGAGAAAATTGAGCCGATCGCAACAGGTACATCAATATTGGTAATGCCCCCCAGGGGATCAAAGATCAATATATAGTTACCCTTGGCATACTTTTTGGGAATAGGTATCAAATCCGTGTTCATCTTGGATGCCATGCAACTCAAGCATCCCACGTGACTGAGGCGGTTTACAATTGTAGAGTTGGCAAATTCGTGTAACTTTTGTACGACTCCTTCGTCACCACTCACAGACTCAATAGTATCAAGTGAATCGGACAAGTTCGCCTTGTCTACTTTTTGCGCGATGATCTTGGCTGCAATTGTCAGCTCTGACAGAATAGATGTAAAGGCACCAGTTGCCTCCGGCTGCTCTTTTTGACTGGACAAGATAAACTCAGTAACAGTTATCCCTTTGGCCATTTTAGATCCACCTTTTTTATGTATTATGTCAAACTGTGAAAATAGCTTTTCTCAGAAAATTGATGATAATGTTCTGTACCATGGCGTTTCATTATTTTCAATTATGATTCCGCTCAAAATACCCCATCTGCTGCGTTACTTCGATTTCTTCGTTACTGCGACGTACGCCAAGTACGCCTCGTTCCTCAGAAATCTCGCGCCTTGCATCTGGAGCATTTTGAGCGGAATCCTGTTTCAGGACTTTTTGCAGTGTAATCAATTATAGTTCCAGCCAGGACTCGGAGAATATGGTCTTTCCCATCAGGACCCTGGTTGTCTTGTAGTATTCCATTTCCTTGGGAGAAAGGGTGCCGGGGTCAGGTTCGTTTTCGTCCATTATATCGTGAACCAGCTTCAGCAGTTCAGGCATTTGCCCGTGGGCCAGTTTAATTAACTCGTGATCATATGTATCGACAATGGCTGACCATAATCCATGTTTCATTAACATGGCCAGAAAAGCCCGGTTGAGATATGGGCGTTTCTCAGCAGAAACACCGTTTGAGACATTTGAGAGCCCTATTATGGACTTTACGCCCGGAGCGATCTCAGACAACATGCCCATGAACTCCAGTCCGCTCAACACCTGGTCTGATCCCAGGGTTATCGGGGTAGCAATTGGATCTATCAGAATTTTTTCGTTTGGTATCCCTGCCTCGTTCATGGCCATGGAGAGGTCTACAGTCATGGCTGCCCTCTCGTTAGAATCCCTGGGCATGCCGTCTACTCCCCAGAGCAGGCCTACAACGTTACAGCCTGTCTCGGCAGCTACGGGTATAAGCTTTTTCATTCTCTCAGGCTGGAGCGAGATAGAATTCATTACGTGGATCTGGGGATTCTTGGCTGCCTTCATACCGGCAATCAATGCATCGGCATTTGTGGTGTCAAGGGACAGAGGGCAATCGGTTATTTCCTCTGTAACATTGACTATCCAGGGCATTAACTTAGGTCCTTCCTTTCTGGCAGGCCCGATGTTCAGATCCAGAAAATCCGCTCCGTCCGCCACTTCTTCATTGGCCATCAACTGAATCGGCCCTGGATCGTGCTCCTTCATGGCCTTCCCAATCCGGGTACCCATAATATTTATGCTTTCAGCTATACATTGGACATACATGATTACACCTCAGCCTGCCAGTCCCTCAGAAAGGGAGGTATATGACTTGCCTCTCTGGGGCCGATCTGGATCTTCCAATCCGGAAGTTCCTCCTCCAGCTCACCTTTTATAGAGGCCAGGTATCCCGGGATAATCAGGTTCCTGTGTTTGATCCTGTCTTCTATGTTTGATTTTTTGACAAACACACCTATTAGATCCGCACTGAATTTTCCTGCTGCCCAGGCGGTAAGCACTGAAAGGCCTTCCGTATCCTTGATTAGGAGCCAGGAAGGGACTTTGCTGCCTTCGACTTCTCCTGAGACGATAAAGTAAGTCAGGGAAAAGTTGCATGTAATAAGTACAGGAGAGTTCTCGTCCGGCCCGTTTATTGGATAAATGTCTTCATCGACCACCATAGGCCGCTGAGGATCAGTAAAGATATTAAGCCGCTCAAGCAGGAGCGGGAACAGGGTATCTCCCTGCAGGTCAGACATAACTATGATGCCGGCATACTTGGCCACCAGGACCGAGGCAATCATTGTCTCAAGAAGAGGGTCCTGCGTCATCTCACACGTGAAAGAGATGGTGGGAAAACCAAGGGCCTTGTACTTGTGTTTTGTAGAGGCCCGGCGTATGGCCACCTGATCTTCAAACGCAGCCCTTACAGTCCTGGCACCTGTATCCAGGACAAGGTCTTTAATTCCTGCCTTTTGTAACTGTTCTGAGATCTCCGCAGCCTCTCCCAAGGTCTTACCCTTCACTGCCAAGGGGCAACCAGCCTCCCTGGCTGTCTCTGCAATAGTCTCTGAATTTTCCTTTGTGGCACAGTAAAGAAGGGGCTTGTGGTCTCCGCAGACTCTGGCGCCTGCTGCAAGGCAGCCGGCCTGATCGCTCATGAGGATAATAGCGGCATCAGGGCATTCGTTCCGGACACGTTCCACCAGAGAAGTAAATGCCCCTTCATCCCCGGTGGAGTCATTTACAGCTATCAGATCGGCCTTGAGCTCCAATCCTACACGATCATAGCGCAGATCATTGAAACGCTGTAAACGCCCTGCGATATTATCCTCGTCCATATCGGTCCTGACCAGGACTGCAATACCTGTTGGGTGTTCAAACCTTTTTTCATGCCGGTACAGAC
>JAYEFH010000199.1:0-2730 GCA_034658555.1 Thermodesulfobacteriota bacterium
TCTCCCTGGGCTTCTCTCATTTTCGGGATAACATCCAACCAGCCAAGACGATCGGTGATCTGTTTCTGAATCTCAGGATCCTTGGCCCAAAGAGATGGATCTTTTTCCCAAAAACGAGAAATTACAGTTTTCTTTTCAACATTTGACAGATATGATGGACGATGAAACACCAGCAATCCTCCTATTATCGTTTTTTAGTCAGACTCAACTGACGGTAGAACTTTAAGGCATATACCTCTGCACTGCAAATAATTTATGCAGCAGAGGCTTTGGTTCGGAGACCTCTGGGCCTGATTCGGCTCGTCGGCGGTCTAAGAAATTTTAACAAACTATGACAAAAGAGGCATCCTTCATTTTGTAGTTTACAATTTTCGAGGTTGGTTTTTTAATCATCTATTTTGAATATCGAACCGCAAAACAGATGCTCTTCCGCTAATGCTTTGATTATGTTCTGATCTTCGTTTTGGTCACTTTTGGTTGGTTGGATTGAGCGAAGCGAAACCCAGCGATCTTAAGCTATTGTTGGGTTTCGGGACTCCGTCCCGCAACCCAACCTGTGATTAAGCAAATCACGGGGTCAGTTTATAACTTATTGAAAATAAAACATATTTCTAAATCAAAATATTAGCGGAAGAGCATCAAAAAGTTGAGGTTAATGAATACCCTGATGGTACAGTTGTTTTAAGGCCCGTCGAGATTATCAGTGAATTTGAAATGACGCTCTTAAAAGACAGGGCTTATCAACACCGACTGGAAGCATTTAATCATTGGGAGGCTGAAAACAAGCCGGAGGAAACAGACCTTTCAGCCATGGAGAAGGGTATTGCAACTTGATCTAAATTTTCCTGATTTTCAAAAAGATCTCTTCAAGCTGGGAAAAAAGAACTCCATATCTTAATCAAAACTCTTCGTACGCTGTCCAGGATGGATTTTGATCAAATCAGACGATCTTCCGGCTTAAACCTTGAAAAAACAGGAACTTTGAAGACTCGAAAAGGGAAGCCCTTCTATTCCGTACGAGCCTCCCGTTCCTTTCGGGCTACCCTTACCATAGAGGGCAATTATCTGCGTTTTATTTCCCTTCATGCCGATCACGATTCCGCATATAAAAAATAGGGTTTTCGCTTCATTTGCCTGCTTCTATTTCAGGCGTAACAGGCTCATTCACGTCTTTCTGGGATTTGAGTTTGCCGGCTATTTCCACGAAGGGTGTGAAAAGATCAATGGGAATCGGGAACAGGGTGGTTGAGTTATTTTCCGTGGCTACTTCCCTTAAGGTCTGGAGGTACCTGAGCTGCAGGGCCGCGGGTGCCTTATTTATGATATTCGCAGCATCGGCCAGCTTTTTTGCTGCCTGGAACTCACCTTCTGCGTTGATGACCTTTGACCGGCGTTCCCGCTCGGCCTCGGCCTGTTTTGCCATGGCCCTTTTCATCTCGTCCGGAAGGTCTATCTCTTTCACTTCAACCTTGCTGACTTTGATTCCCCAAGGCTCGGTGTCGAGGTCGAGTATCTCCTGAATCTGGGTATTAATTTTATCTCTCTCTGCCAGAAGCTCGTCAAGTTCGGCCTGCCCGCAGACACTCCTGAGGGTGGTCTGGGCCAGTTGGGAAGTGGCAAAAAGGAAATTTTCCACCTCAATTACCGCCCTTCTTGAGTCAAGGACCCTGAAATAGACTACTGCACTCACCTTAACGGATACGTTATCTCTGGTAATGATATCCTGTGGTGGAACATCAAGGGTAATGATCCGAAGGTCAATTTTCCTCATCTTATCAATTACAGGAATGAGTATTATCAGGCCCGGGCCCTTGGTCTTTATGACACGACCCAGCCTGAAGATTACGCCACGTTCGTATTCGTTCAGTATGCGAATGGCTGATATCAGAAAAGCAATGATCAAAAAGAGCAGAAAAGCGAGAGAAATTGTCATGACTTGCCTCCATGGGTCCTCGAGACCCGCAATTTAAGTCCATCTATATCTATTACTTTTACCTCAATACCCTCTGGTATGGTCTCCTCGCTTACAGCGGTCCAGAGTTCTCCGTGCAAAAAGACCTTTCCACTCATCTTTCCTACTGTCTTCCGGACAAGGCCTTTTTCACCTATAAGACCTTCCGCCCCGGATATGGGCCTGGAGAGGGTGGCCCTGGTCGCCAGATAGGTAATAGCGGCCAGAAAGGAGCCGACTCCAAGCAGAGTAGTCCAGAGTACATCAGTATCAATAGATACTCCGGTCTTCGGGGTATCGAAAAGCATAATAGAGCCCAGAAGAAGTGCAGCCAGACCTGCCGCCCCTAGTATGCCGTGGCTGGTAATTATTAGCTCCATCACAAACAGGACTACTGCCAGGAGCATCAGAAGCAGACCGGCGGTACTTACAGGGAGGGCCTGGAGGGCAAACAGACCGAGGAGCAGGCATATGGCCCCTATGGTCCCTGGGAAAATGGTCCCGGGGTGGGCCAACTCAAAATAGAGCCCTGTCATACCGATCATCATGAGGATATAGGCGATGTTTGGATCTGCTATGGTCCTGAGTATTTTTTCCCTCAAGCTCTCTTTTATCAGAATAATTTCAGGGTTACTTATCACCAACTTAGCCGGACCATCAGGCAGACTCACTGTCCTGCCATCGAGTTGCTTAATCAGGTCACTGAGGTCTTTAGCCAGGATGTCGATTACTTTCAGTTCCAGTGCCTCCCTGGCAGAGGCCGAGACACTCTCCCTTAC
>JAYEFH010000200.1:0-2729 GCA_034658555.1 Thermodesulfobacteriota bacterium
GACAGCCAACAGCCTTTTTCGGGTTTCAAAGCACAATCTGTTGAGAATACGCCTTTTGGTGCAACCTTGTCCGCGGTTGAAACCCTGCAAAAGCCTGTCGGTTGCCAGGGAGTATGAACGGTTACGTTCATCTGATATCATGCTGTCCACCTCCGCAGCACCATAGCGGCGTTAACACCACCGAGTGCGAAGTTGTTCTTTAGTACTATATTCATCGGGAGCTTGTCCACAGACTGTACCAAATTGATACCTGAACAATTCGGATCAAGACTTTCCAGATTAAGGGTTGGCACAACCTCCTGCCGGTCCAACATTTCAAGAAGCACTATTGTCTCAAGCGCCCCGGCAGCACCAAGGGTATGTCCCATATGCCCCTTGTATGAGCTGACCGGCACATCTTTACCAAATATGCTATGGATTGCAACGGCCTCTGCTATATCTCCAAGCACGGTCCCTGTGGCATGTGCATTTACATAATCAATGTCATCTCCATTTAATCCGGCCTCGGCCAAGGCGTTATGCATTGTCTTGGCCATGGAGTTCCCTTGCGGATTGGCAATGCTCCTGCTGTCATTTACATGGCCAAATCCCAGGATCTCACAATAGATTTTTGCCTTACGCCTCAAAGCAGAGTCCAGGCTTTCCAGGACCAGGACACCACCACCTTCACCGCATACGACTCCGTCCCTGTTCAGGTCAAACGGCCTGGGAGTGGTTAAGGGGAGATCATGACTTCGTGAAGCCGCTTTTATCACGTCGAACACCATTGTGACCGTGGGATGGACCTCGTCAGCTCCGCCACACAGCATCGCTTCCTGCCGGCCGGATCGAATCAACATATAACCAAGACCCATGGCCTGCGCTGATGAGGTACACGCACTTGTAGGTGCCCACTGTTCGCCGGTTATTCCGAGGGCAAGGCATACATTTGCTGCGCAGCAATGCCCCATTATCTTAAAAAACATCCCGGAGCGGACATGTTCAACACTTTCTTCTGGTAAGAACTGTCTGTACAATGCCTCGTATATCGTGGGACTCCCGGTAGTGGACCCGATTGCCGCCCCTACCCTTCCTGATGCCAGGAAGTCAGGCTCAAGCCCGGAATCCGAGACTGCCTCTTTGGCGGCCAAGGTGGCATAAATGGCCATCGGCCCCATAGTCCGTCGAATAGTACGGGGCAATAAGGGCTTGGCATCAAAGGGAGGAACCGGCCCTGCCATGTGACATTGAAGTCCTTGTATATTCTCCCAATCCGGCATCAGTTGTATACCGGATTGCCCACGCCATATTCCATCTAATAAATCAGCTACCCCTAAACCAAATGGCGATACGGTCCCACGCCCGGTAATGACTACCCGCTTCAGCGACACTGTCTCACCTCGTCCCACAGAGGTTCCAGACCTTCAATTTCACCTGCGGTTACCATGCCGGCAAGCGAGGCCCCCATTATTCCGGCCATTAACGTCCCCTGTCCGCTAAGCCATAAACCCGGCAAACGGGTCCTGACCCCGGGACTGAATTGGTTAATGCTGTGCTTTACTCCATAGGTCGCCCCCATTGGAGAACTTAGTCTGTCCCTGAATGTAAGAGGGGTTCCTATTGCCAGGGATTCTATACGGCTGAAGGCATCACCCCAAAGCCTGCCTGCCTGCTCTATCATCTTATCGGCGGATTCCGCTTTCCACTTTCTATATGCCGCGCTGCGTTTTCCTTGCCCACCCTGATCAAAACGGGCAACTTCGTCCCAGACTGACATCCGTATCAACAGGACCCCACGTGATGCACCTGTGGAATTTAAATCCCTGCGTCCGGGGGCGTTAATCATGATCGATTTTTCCGGATGCCTCAAGTCCAAATTCATTATGTCCAGACCGGTACGGATGTTGTAATAATTGACCCATGTCATGTTTTCCAATGTATCAGGATCATCTACTGCCCCGAATACTATAAACATGGAGTCGGTATTTATCAGATCCCGCATACGATTACAGAAGGCCTTGCGGAATATTCCATCCGGGACCAGGTCCAAAAGGCCAGTGGGATGACCTGTGTAGATCACATGAGAGGCGCATATCTCTCCCTTAGAAGTCTTGACTCCTGCCACCTGATTTTCCTTTACCAGGACCGATTCAACCTCCTGTTCGTTAAGAATATCAACACCTGCTTCCGCCAGGGTTGCCAAATAGGCATCCACTATGGCCTGTCCGCCGCCATCTATGGCATAGACCCCGGAATATAGCGGGTGGGCAACTGAAGCATGGATGGTAAGATTAACCTCCCTGGGCGACACTCCATAGAGAAACACCGGTGATGACAAAACAGCATGAAGATCCGTGTCCTGAATCAGGGATGTCAGGAGTTGAGCCAAGCTTATGCTTTTTGGAGAGAACAGGTCATGCAAATACGGAGTAAGGGGGAGATCCGGATTAAAGAATGGGATAGTGTTGGCAATTCCCCTGATTTTATTGAGATAGGTGGAGATTCCTTGTTTTTCGCCCGGAAAGACCCGTTGCAGTTCGTCTTCCAGACGATCATAGGAAAAAAAAGCCCGGACGACTCTGCCGGAATCCATTATTCTCAGATTCTCATTACCTTCCGGGGGAAAAGGGAGTACGACAAGACGATGCCAGACACCTATATATTCCCATAGGGCCCGCAGTATTTCTCCCTTTCCCATACCACCTGAGTAGTGAAAACCGATGTCAAAGGGAATTCCTCTGCGTGTAAAG
>JAYEFH010000201.1:0-2726 GCA_034658555.1 Thermodesulfobacteriota bacterium
GGTGGTCGTTAAGTCTCAACGGATACATAACGATTATAGGCCATAAAGAACACTTTAAAGACAACATGGTGCATATATAAAACCCTAGAAAAAGCTAGTATCTTTCTCGATACTCTCTGTAACCATCTTAACAAGATGTTTACTACCACAATGAGAGCAACTAAGAATATTAGTTTTAATAATCTTTTATTATCTCCTTATTTTTTGAAAGTAAATTATCCTATAGTTAAAAGTATATCAAGCGTATATCACGTGACAATTAACGACTATCCCTTATCTTTTCCCATTCAACATTCGATGTTGGACGTTCGATGTTCGATGTTTTTTTCAGTAAACCTTCCACAGTCCATCCGGTGCAAAAATAACTTAGCACTTATCTTGTGGGACTCTGTCCCCAGCCCCCTGCAATTTATCACTTTTGTGGCAAATTCCGAAGAGGATAAATAGAGGGCAGCAAGAAATTATTCTCTTCGTTCTTGGTCCTTGCCGCGGCGCTTCGGGATGTTGCTTTCCAGCAAAGCCCTATCCTCCAGGCAAATCGAATAAGGTTGTACGGAATAGTGAGGAACCGGAAAAGCTGTTGGCACGCGCACTGCAGCAAATACTTCCGAGAGATAAGAAGTAGGATGGCACTAAAACCCCCTTGACATTACAAGAATAAAGCTTTTTTGGTTGTGCTGGGCAGTGTATTTACTGGTAATAGCTCTTAGCGTTTCTTATAACATGTACACTTCGTTTTTTCCTGTAAGCATTCGCCTTTGTCATGACGAAGCGGCATAACTACTTGTAAAACAACGAATAATTGACAAAAAGGGGATAATTTACCACACCAGTCCCTGTTGACCCTTTTTATGACCGAACCACAATTTTTGGGAAGACAACTACCAACTAGGTCTTGGGCCGGATCCAAGCGAAGTATAGGAGTCAGGATTTGGCGACAGCCCCCCTGACGCCATCGCTTTTCGAAATTCTACTGAGGTCATAAGGTTTATTCTGGAATTACGATATTGCCAGAATCTCAATGCCGGCTGGTTAATAGACGCAATAAACAGAGATTATGTGCATATGTAATACGAACATATGACTATATATATCAGACGCGATAAGGCAACATATTGAGGAGCGTGGATGGCAAATCAACCCTTCGGAGAAGACGCAACCGTTTTCTTCCATCATTTCTCCGGTTATTTTCGACGGATCGAAATAAAGAGGGGGAACGGTTTTTTGCGTATGTCTTAAAAAAAGCAAACGCAATGCAGCAGATCACTGATAACCTACTTTAGGGGGCGGTCAATGAAACAAGCAAAGCGAGTACTGATTATAGGCGGTGGGCCGTCAGGTCTTGTGGCCACATACGACTTATCGAAGCGTAAGATCCCTGTAGTCTGCCTTGAAGCGGATCGAATGGTAGGCGGGATCAGCAGGACCATCGAGTACAGGGGATTTCGTTTTGACGTGGGTGGCCACCGTTTCTTCACCAAGATTCAGGCGGTCAATGATCTCTGGCAAGAAATCCTGGGCGATGAATTTCTGAAGCGCCCTCGTCTCTCTCGGATCTATTACAATGGGAAATTTTTCAATTATCCCCTGAAGCCGATGAATGCCCTGCTGGGTCTCGGCCTCATTGGCTCGGCCCAGATCCTCGGGAGTTACCTCCAGGCAAAGGCCGTTCCTTCATCCGAGGAAGCGACTTTTGAGCAGTGGGTCACAAATCGCTTCGGCTCAAAGCTCTATAATGTCTTTTTCAAAACATATACTGAAAAGGTCTGGGGCGTTCCATGTACGGAAATCAGGGCAGAGTGGGCAGCCCAGAGGATAAAAGGCCTTTCCCTCTATTCTGCTGTTGTAAATGCCCTGTTTAAGCAGAAGGAAGTCATAAAGACCCTGATAGATGAGTTTAACTATCCACGGCTCGGACCTGGACAGATGTATGAGACAATGGCACACAAGGCCGAAATACTGGGTGGTGAAATATGTCTGGAACATAGAGTCACGGAAATACAGCACGAAAATGGTCGGATAACAGGGGTGTGCGTTGCAGGTCTCGATGGCGTAAATGTTGAAACCGGCACGGATTTCATATCCACAATGCCGATCACCCAGTTGATTTTGAGCCTGAGGCCAAAGGCCCCGGAAGAGGTTATCAATGCCGCCCGTGCACTCAGGTATCGTTCGCTGCTTACTGTTAATCTACTTATGGACTGTCCGGAGAACCTGCCGGACACTTGGATTTATGTCCATGATCCTTCTGTAAGACTGGGACGCATCCAGTGCTTTGCCAATTGGAGCCCGTATATGGTCCCTGATGCAAATCATTCGTCTAAGGGTCTTGAATATTTCTGCTGGGAGGGTGATGATTTTTGGTCAATGCCGGACGACGAATTGTTGGCCCTTGGAAAGACTGAGATAGGACGTCTGAGATTGGTTGATCCGGACGCTGTTTTTGACGGTTTCGTGATCCGAATGCCCAAGTGCTACCCGGTTTATGATGAAGCATACAAGGGCCATGTGGAAACAATAAGGAATTATCTGAAAGGGTTTAATAACCTGCAACTATGCGGCCGTTATGGCCTCTTTAAATATAATAATATGGATCATTCCATGCTTACTGCCTTACTTGCCGTGGAAAATATCCTGGGCGCGAACCACGATGTCTGGTCGATCAATGCCGACGATGAGTATCATGAGGAGGTGAAAACCTAATAGACAAAAATTCGTATTCTATT
>JAYEFH010000202.1:0-2724 GCA_034658555.1 Thermodesulfobacteriota bacterium
GGTTGAACCCGAAACTATTTTGTTCATGTGACCTCGCATAAAACGTAGTATTTAAAATTCTACGTTACGTTAAAGCGACAAAAAAGTCTCGAAGAAAATGGCCTCCCCCAAATCCGTTATAATCAGGGTTTTTGTTCTTTTATATCTGCCATACCTTGCAACAGTAGCGACCATAAAGCAGGAGACCGGTTCCTTTAAGTGGACTTTATTCAGCATTACATACAGCACCTCACTTGCATGGATTGCGGCTTTTTGCGTCTATCAAGGGGGAAAAATAATAGGATTCAGTTAAGGAACGGGAGATAAATAAGTTGGACAATATTGTCCAACTTATTTGCGGGCAGTTCCTTACAGTTCGGTGGGTTGCGGTAAAACGGGCGTTATAATCCCGTAAACGGTTACAGATATTTGAGAAGAACAATGGTTCATATATACAGGGATAGGATTGATCGTCGTATCTGTTGACATTCCCGATTTTAAGATTTATGTTATGAGTATATTACTATAATAAAGGAGGAATGAAATTATGCATTGTGTGGCTTTAATACCAAATCCCATTGGCTTATTGGTCCTTGGTACTGTCGGCTATTTTTTATACAAGTCCGGCAAAAAATCAGGAAAGCAGGAAGCAGAAGAAAGTAAATCCGGGGCAGGAAAAGCGGCAAAAGCATAAGGAGCTATGCACATGGCACATCCAGCTTATTACATGGCATCTACCAGCCCGATAGGTCTTATAGCCGTTGCGGGAGCGGGTTACCTCGTCTACCGGCTTGGCAAGAAGTCCGAGGCTGAAGAAGACGGAGAAAATATTCTGAACCAGGCCTTTAAGGGCACTGTAAAGGCAGTCTATAGGGCCAAAATGGCAATAGGAGAAAGCCTGGAAGACAGAAAAAAGCGTTTTTCCGAATTATGGGATGAGGCCCTGGCAGAGGCCAGAAAATAGGTAAGCGTTCACAGGGCACCGTATCTGCTTTGTTGTCGGGTACTTGAAGTACAGGGAGTACATTTGCGTATTCGTATGCCTCGCAGATGTAGCACACTGTAAACGGTTACAGTTTGGTTGCGGTAAAACAGGCTTTGTAATCCCGTGAACGGTTACGAAATCTTTTTATGATATTTTTCCAACATTTTATCACGAACTTCTCTATCTATTTTATTCATCTCAATTAGTATCTCACCAATACGAGGACGGCGTTCTTTATGAATTTCTAAGAGTTTCTGAACATCGTACTCTTTTAAGTATCCCAGATCAATTGCAATCTCTCCAAATAGTTTTGCAGTGTCTATTTGTTCATTCATAATGCTAAATACTTGCTTCCAGGAAAGCATGCCTTTTTCCAGGGCTATCTTCCCGATAGGACTTGCTCGTTTTTTTTGTATATTCAAAGCATTAATTATCGCCTCTTCATCAACAATATTATGATTAATTAGGAATAGACCAAATCTGTTTACTGCCATTATAACTCCTTTCTAATTGATCTCAGTGGGTAAGAGGGACGCATTAGCCACCCCACTCCTGTTTTTACAATAAGGCCCAGTACACCATACTCATCCCGCCGGGCCGGGACTAAAGGGGGACTCGCCACCGCCGAGTTTACTACCATGACTCCCTACTATCATATCGGACAATTAGTTCCTTTCAGTAAAAATAAATGGAAAAGAAATGGGGTCAAGTCTGCTTTTGACTCTTACGGGATAAAACGTTACAGATTGTCGCATAGCACGTCCACTCAGAATAGAGTATCCTGGCGCCTGTTACCATGTGATGAACCGGGGAAGAAGATCTGAAAAAATATTTGGAGCTGTGCGGTTACGCAACACGCAAAAAAGAAAAGAATTATCACGAAAGCACGAAAGATTGAAAACACGAAAGGGAAGGCTCTGGATGGACTAATGAACGGCTAAAAGATGAACATCGAATGTCGAATGGGGGAAAAAGACTTATGATCTGAAAAAAAGGCTGTTAATTATTGCAGGAGACTGTATATCAGTATACTTCAGCCTTCCACCTAAATGGCTAATATACATAAATAGCCGTTGCATGTTCGGTTTTTTTGATGTCTTGTTTCGTACTTTCGTGTTTTCGTGATTGATTTTGGATAGTTTCTTAACCGCAAGGTGCTAAATTTTGGCAACAAGGATCTTTTGCGTCATAACCACTCCCAGAGCGTAACGAGTTTGCCCCCTGGCTATAAGTACAGCACCTCCCGGCCGGCGATATACAACCCTAATTTCATCACCTACCTTAAGCCCCATACTCACGACTTTATTATTAAATCCCCTCCCTCCTCTCATGGAAATAATCCTGATCCTTTCCCCTACTTCGGCAAATGCCAGTGGTAAAACGCTTTGCAAGGATAAGTCTTCTGAGGATATTTCATGCCATAGTTTTTTCAACTCGTTACTCTCCATTCGTAAACCTGAACGATGAACCATGGAACCCTGAACCTTTGAACCCGTGATATGCAAGTCGGATAGAGACTCAACGCTCCGGCTCGATGACGTTGACGGAAATCAGGCCGTAGATGCCGGTGAACATTATGATTGCAATATCGGGCCAACACTTCCTTATGGGGAATTTGCGTACGTACATGACAGCGATGCCAAAAAACAGCGACAAGGCAATACCGATCAGGGCAAGCCGTCCGTTCCAGATTACATCGAATCGCAAGTAACCGCTTGTTTTGTCGGTAGTTTTAATCCAAAACGGGAATAGGGCCTTGA
>JAYEFH010000203.1:0-2718 GCA_034658555.1 Thermodesulfobacteriota bacterium
CCGGCATGAATCTATATAATCTATCTTTTATGAAGACATTTAATGGGACGATTCCGACATTTTGTACTGCCATAGGAGATACGGCTTTTGGTGCAGCAGGCATAACTGAAAAGCAGGCAAAAAAAGATGGATTTGATGTAGTAACAGGGACTTTTGAAGGAATTTTCAAACATCCGGGGACATTACCAGGGGCCGAAAAACAGATTATCAAGATTATAGCCAACCGCAAATCCGGTTTATTGCTTGGCGGTTCGGTTATCGGCGGAGGCGGCACAGGCGAACTTATCAATTTTATCAGCATTATCATCCAGAATAGGATGACTGTTTATTCTGTGCTTACAGCCCAGATCGGAACCCATCCGCTTCTTACAGGGTCACCGATAACGTATCCTTTTTTGATGGCAGTGGAAGTAGTAGTCAAAAAGCTAAATCGCTGATTGCAGAGAGGGACAGAAAAAGATTCACCGCAGAGAACAGAGAACACATAAATTAAACAAGAAAAATTTTCTCTGTGTACTCCGCGATCTCTGTGGTGAATGCTTTTACTGATCTGAACTTTTAAACCATGAACCTCTGAACCCGTGAACGGTTACAATTTCTGTAGCGCTTGCTCCGCAGCGATTGTGATAGGTTCAAGGCTCGGTTCAGAGGAACAGTCGGGATTTCCCGCGCACATGAATGTGGTTAATTCAGGGATGGTTTTTTCACCCATGATCAGGGCATTGATCGTATCAATCTCCTTTACAGGTGCTGAGTCACTATCACTGACAATCTGTCCGCCTAGCAGCCTTTGAGTCTTTCCGTCAAAGACAAGCTTCAACGTCCAGGGTTTAACACCTGGTATCATACCATGCTTACTTCTGGAATTTACGACAACGCTGACAGTTTCAAATCCCTCCTTTTGTGCACGTTTATCTGTCAAGCCTGTAGCGGCTATGTATCTGTCAAAAATTTTGACCGCAGAGTTGTTTAATACTCCAGGAAATTCAATTTCATAGCCTGCCAGTCTTTTGGCTGCAAGACGTCCTTGAATAACTGAAGGACCACGTAGTAACGAAGATGTAGGTTTTTTGGTCACAAAATGAATTTTTTCAACGCAATCTCCACCTGCAAGGATATCCGGATTCGATGTTTCCAGATATTTATTTACCTTGACGCCGAACTTTCCAAGTTCGAGGTTCATATCCTTTGCCAGCGCCAAGTTCGGCCTTGCACCTACTGAAACCATGACCATATCCGCATCGATTTTTTCGCCGGTTTCAAGTTCCACGCCTGTAACTATTCCATCCCGGCCCAAAATCCTTGTGGCCCTGGACTCCATCTTCATGGTAAGACCCTTTTCAACCATGCGCTCCTGTATCTTGATTGCCATGTCCGCGTCAAGCATAAGGGCCAGAGGGGGTCCTAAAGTCATATATTTAATAATCGTTATATTGTAGTAATCCGGCGTATTTTCAGAAAGTAATGCCGCCAGTTCAAGATTAATAAATCCTGTTCCTATGAAAACAAGGTTTTTGGCCTTTTTCTCCGCCAGAAAACTTTTTATTTTTTCTGCATCCTGTACGTCCCTTAAAGTGAATACTCCCTCAAGTTCAACTCCTTCAAATTCAGGTATCACCGGGCTTGCCCCGGTTCCTAAGATGATCTTGTCATAATCAATAGAGGTGCCATTTGATAATTCGACCATCTTTTTTTCAGTATCCACGTGGGTTACTTCTGCAATAATATTAGTAATACCTGCTTTTTTGAACATGGAATCCGGATTTGTAATGGAATCGACAGTGGCCAGACCGGCCACAACATGAGGCAAAGCTCACCTAACGATAAAACGTTCTTCTTTCCGAATAATAGTTACATCTACATCCGGCATAAGTTTTTTTGACAGCATTGCGGCAGGACCGCCGACACCACCACAGCCTATAACTACCAGCTTTTCACCCTTTTCCATAATTTTCCTCCTATGTTATAAGGTGGACCCCATTTGTAAGAACAAAAACTGTATAAAGTAAATTTCTGTATTTTTGAATAGCATGTTGTCATCAAAAATGCAAAAAAACATCCAGCAGGAAACTTCAAATCTAGTATCCGTAACCCTTAGCGATATTCGTCAACAGGTCCAGATCAGTAGAAAAGAGGGCAATCCATTGGGTTTTACGAAATACCCAGACTACCCTGACAGGGCATTTGAGTGTTTTGAACATGACCACATTGCTTGAATCACCATTCCCCTCTGAGCTGAGGGGACTGGACAAACAGAGTCTTTGGAGCAATAGTAGATATTGGGACGATGGCAATGAATCACCGCCATGATCCAGGAGGACCGGGTAGTAGAATGGTACAGGGCCTCCACCCTCAGCAAAAAGCTTTATCCCCATAGAAACGGGTTAAATAAAGGAATAATAGCTAACTGGAAGAATTGTTTGGTCTTTGGGGAAAGGAAAAAGACGCCACGGAGTGAACCTCGCAAACCTTATGCTGCAAGCACAACGACTGTTTACCATCTGGGGCTAAGATGCGCTTTCACCAAATAAGTGCGGGTCTCAGTCAACGTTAACAAAAATGAATAGAGCAGTTAGCCGTTAGGTAAAAACTTTGCTAATTATAACGCTTTTTGGGGAGCCATGCATTTCAATGGTTTCAATAAGTTACAGTCTTATGCGAAGAACATAACCGAATAATATATCATCTACGGGTGCAATACAAAAAAATAATTAATAA
>JAYEFH010000204.1:0-2718 GCA_034658555.1 Thermodesulfobacteriota bacterium
AAAAAATATCCTTCCTTGGGACGTCTTCTTTGGGGATTATATGTCATCTATAATAAGTTCGTTTGCACTCCTTGTCATAGCTGTGGCCTTTGTGTTTCTTGTGATTTATCTTGTCAGGTTGTCAAAGAGTGTCCAAGACACGCTGGAGAGCTTAGACGAGGCCTTATACAAAAGCCAGGCTGCTATTGACGACACATTGGCTCAGTTTAATCCTGTAGTTTCTAAATTGTCAGAACTGGAGGATACGGCTCAGGGTACATTGAGTGAGATAAATCGGCGTCTGGCCCTGATAGAGAATGAGTTAACGCCTCTCCTTGTAGAACTTAAGGATACTGCCAAGGCCTATCAGGACCTTGGAAGGACTTTTGAGAAGGATATTCCCCCGATTCTGGATAATGTTCATCAAATTTCCCGGGATCTCCAGGAGATGACCGGTGATATTAAGGTCAAGGTTCAGCAGACACGGGATTTTTTCGAGGCCGCACGCGAGACAGGCGAGACCGTCCGGGTTGCAACAGACATTGCCAGGTCGGGGCTTTCCGGATTAGCTGTGCAGGTGGCAAGTATAGCCACAGGCATCAAGACGTCTTTGGAGTTTCTTTCTGAGAATTTTAGACTTAAAGGAGATAGCAAAAAATGAGCAACGGTGAAGGTCGTTATTCCGCAGGTTGTGTGTCCATAGCATTCTTACTGGGGGGTGCCGTCGGGGCCGGTTTGGCCACGTTACTTACTCCCAGAACAGGTCCTGAAGTAAGAGATCGGATAAGGGAGCAGGCCTATGCGGCCCGTGGTGAGGCCCATAGGGTAGCAGATGAAGTCCGTGACAAAGCAGGTAATCTCCTTGATAAAAGCAAGGAAATGATCGATCAAAAAAAGACTGTCTTGGAATCTGCTTACGAAGCAGGTAAAGAGGCCATGGCGCGGGAGAAAGAACGCCTTGTTGCCCACATGAAGTCTGAAAAGGGTGAAGAGGGTAAAGAAACATCCTCGGAAAAGGAAGAGGCTTAAGTTGAGCGATTAGCTGCTAGCTGTTAGCGTTTAGCTAAAGGCTAACAGCTATTCTCTACATCCCCACACCCTTTGCCCATCCAAGCTTTTCCCTTAAAATGGTGAAATAGTCCCTGAGCGGGGACTTTATGAGTTTCAGGTGTCCTTTGGCCTTTTGCATTTCGACCCGGTCCCCTTCATTGAGTTCCCGGCTTACCTGGCCGTCTATTATTAAACTGATCTTTTCCGTGGCATTTCTGAGCTGTATCGACACCTTCATCTGACCCGGCAGTATAAGGGGACGCGCATTCAGGGCGAATGGGCATATTGGGGTTAATATAAGGGCCTCGATGCCAGGGTGCAGAATAGGGCCGCCGGCAGAGAGGTTATACGCAGTGGATCCGGTTGCAGTGGAGATGATCAGGCCATCACCACGGTATGTGGTAAGGAATGAGCCGCCGGCCCAGGTTGGAAGTGTAATAATTTTACCCAGAGGGCCTTTGCTGATCACTGCTTCATTGAGTGCATGGTAAGTTGGGCCTGGACCATCAGACGCTTTTACCGTAACCGAGAGTATTGCTCGCCTGTCCAGCTCGAGAGTTCCTGATATCAGGGAATCCAGGGCCTGTTCCATCTCGTCCATGTGGATCTCGGTAAGGAACCCCAGGCCCCCCAGGTTTATGCCGAGCAGTGGAATTCCGAGCTGATAGGCCTCTCCTGATACATGAAGCAGTGTGCCGTCTCCACCCAGCACTACTATAGCCTCGGCTTGAGGATCTACCTGCCCTTCAGTGACAGAGACCCCGCGTTTTCGGAAAAGCCTTTCCATGGCCTCTCTGATCCTCTCGGGGATTTCTGTCTTGTGCCTGACAATGAGGCTGATGTGTTTGAACATAAAGTCTGTTTACGGGCCTACTCTTACGAGTATGTATTCTTCCGAATTCATAAATTTTTTGGCCACATTAAGTACTTGATCTGCCGTTACCTCATCTATTTTTCGAACGTATTCCGATGTGAAGTTATATCCCAGGCCATAGAGTTCATTTAAGGCCATGTCCATGGCCTGGGCCCTGTTGGTTTGAAGGCCTATCTCATGGGTCCCGATAAGCCATTTTTTGGCCCTTTCCAACTCATCATCAGTCACAGGTGTCCCTGTTGCCCTGTAAATTTCCCGCCACAGGCCCTTTAAGGCCCTGTCCTTTTTTTCAGGCGCGCAGGCAATGTAAAAGGCAAAGGACCCATAATCCAGGCCCAGCCCCAGGAATGAAGTCACGGAATACGCCAGACTTTCCTTGTCCCTGAGATCAATGAACAGGCGGCCGCCCTGGCCTGAAAGTACTGCATTCAGGGTTTGAAGGGCATAGCGGTCAGGGTTATTGAAAGTGGTCCCTGGGAAACCAAGCACAATATGCACTTGTTGTTTTTTCTTTTTTAGGGTCAGAATTCTGGGTGAAATCAGAGGGTCTGGTTCAGGAGGTGTGGAAAGGACCGATTCTGTTTCCACCGACCAGGCGCCAAGCATGGTCTCAATGCTCGAGATGATTTCTTCAGTATGAATATCTCCCACTATGGCGAGTACTCCCCTGTCAGGTATTACAAAATTCCGATAGGTCTCAAGCAGCTCCTTTGATGTGATGGTTTTGATAACAGATGCCTTGCCCAACGGGTCCATGCCATATGGATGTGGCGAGAAAAGCAGGCGACGGAATTCCCTTACTGCAACTCCGGGCA
>JAYEFH010000205.1:0-2710 GCA_034658555.1 Thermodesulfobacteriota bacterium
ATTGGTGCATTGAACCAGCATGTGGGGACCATGCTCTTTCCTGCAGTGTTTCATCACCTGCAGGGCTCTTCTATGCCCTGGTAGAACGGTTTTTTTATATTTGGCCAGAAATCGTTCTTCAAATTGGGTAACTACTCACCCCTATCAGTGTAAATTTGACCAGAGGCGACCATTTGGATGGCAACCAGCGGATTATATCCTTTATTAGCCATGGTCTGTAGGTAGCTAGAGATTCTGCAGTAAGCAACGGCATACTTTTTTGTCCTGAAACAGCCCGATACTTTCTGTTTGACCTTGCTCATTCTCAGATCACGTTCCGCTCGGTTGTTTGTGAATGGAACATGAGAGTTCTTGGCAAAAAGCAGTACCGCAGTCTCATGTTTTTTCAGCCGCTCCCACAGGTTGTGAGCGTCTGACTTGGCGACTCTGCCCCGTTTGCCATTTTGTTTCGGCGGGATTGGCGGAAGTTCTTTTTCACCACGGGTCATAATGTTACGATAGCGTTTCTGCAGATTCTTGTATTCCTGTTCAGTACGTTGCTTCGATTTACGTTTGGATACAATTGCGCAGCTTTCCTGCAGTAGGCGTTTTATGTTGAAGGCCCATGCATAGCCATTGGAGTCCACAATAAAAGTGAGTTCTCGCAGTAGATGCGATCCGCACAGAGCATGATTGCAATGATCGTAAGAAAGGTATGATTGCCAGCAGTCATGAACTATTACCCCGCCATAGCGTGGGATAACGCCGATATCCTCAATCGCTTCCAAGCCCCGCTTGGGGTGAAGGAATTTTAAAGTAATGTCTGCTGCCGAATAAACATGGATCCAGTGGTTCTTGCTGTCTACCCGCAATGAGGTTTCATCAGCATGGATGGCGGGATTCTGCAGTAAACATTCAATGGATGCTTGTTCCCATTCTTCCAGGGCTTGATGCAGCTGCATTACATATTTCAGAAGGGTTGCTTCGGAGAGCAGTTGACCAATTAAGGTCTGGATCATTTTCTGAGCCCGTTTGAGTGAGATCATCTGGGTGACCAGCAGGTTCACTACATAGCCCTTGATTCCCTGGCCATACTGCAGGGGACCTGCCATATCTTCAGGGAAGTGCCCTTTGTTTTGCATGTTACACCGGGGACACACCTTGATCTCGGCATCCACATGGCTGACCACCTTTTCAAAGATGATGTCGATTTTTGTGCGTCGCTCATGCTCGGTAGCCGGGGTGTCGTCCAGGGGTTCACCGCAGGATTCACAATCATGAACTTCTGAGACCTGTGTCGTCTCTGCCGTGCGCGTGTTTTCGGATAATATGTCGTTTTGTTCCTTTCCTTTACCGTTGGTACCGGATCTTTTTGAGGTTTTATCCTTGTCGGTTTGGGAGGAAGGTATGCTGGAGTTGCGGCCGTTCTTCTTGGTTTTCTTCTCCATGAACACGGCAATCAACAGCTCAAAGAGCAGGATCATAGCATGAAACAGGCTGGTTACTTCCGGCGTGACCTTGCCCTCCGACGATAGGCTCTCAAATGACTTTTTGAGTTGGTCAAATTCCTCCCGAAGGGATTGCTTGTTGACGCTAGGCATGACAGCTAAATTTCCTCACCAGCCTCGACAGCCATTATGGAGGACAGTACAGCGAGCCGTTCTGCATAAGGAAGGGCATGATATCGCTTGCCCCAGTTTGCAGCTTTACGTTTAATGCGTTGCCGGTCAGTAAAATTCTTCCCGGCATAGCTTGGCCAATGTATCCGGTCGGGGGTAAAATTGAACCAAATCTTCTCGGTTCGTACACCGGCCTGATTCATCACCTGGAGTTCAACTGTTCTCCAATCCGGCAACAGCTCGTCGTATAGAGCGGAGGGGTAACCGGAAAGTATGACGGCGCAGGGGAGTGTCTTCAGTAGCTGTAGCAGTGCGATATGATCCTGCTCTTCATAGTCAAAGCGGTAACGTCGGCCAGATGTACGGGTGTGGTGAAGATAGGGAGGGTCGCTGTACACCAGTTCGCGTCCATGAAAGGTATAGGTTGAGAGGAACCGATGCGCACAGTTGTGAATCTTTTCTACAGGGTAATCACACTCGAAGGCGGAGAGGGGAATGGAATCAAGATCGATGCCGATATTGTGCAGTGCCGCAGGCTTTCTCCGCATGATTGCACCACCGCCCAGGTGAGTCTCGATATATATGTCGTGTGGCGGCATCATGGCGATAATGGGTTGGCATAATCCCGAAGTCGCCTTTGATCCAAAATGACTGTCCATGGCTCCTGACCTGTAATAAGTTGTTGATCAGGTCAAGAACATAGAAGTGAAACTCTATGTTGTCAATAAAAAAACAAAATTATTCGTGTAATAAAAGTCTGAACCTTCTGTTATGGGCCTTCACTCTAAATGGGGGGTGAGTAGTTACTACGAAAGTTATTTTAATAAACTAAGCTATTGCTACGTTTTAGTGCTACTCGGGAATTGCTGTTTCGCTACGCTACACGTCATATTGCCACTCAACTGAGTTCAAGCGTTCTGCGGTGAAAATCTGGGCAAGGTTACCAGGAATAGTCTCAAGAAAATGAACTCTTCTATTGCTTGAGCCTACCATTGCATCTCTTTGATTACCTAAAACAATATGATCAGTACCTTATTCTTGCCAATATCGCATGGTTGTAATAGACTATCTAGCCGAACACAGTAGACAGGCTCTTAATAATGGTCTGCAAG
>JAYEFH010000206.1:0-2702 GCA_034658555.1 Thermodesulfobacteriota bacterium
ATTTGATCAACCTGGCGTCCCCTGAAAAGAAAAAATACGCCATGTCCTCTGAGGCCCTGAAACAGGAGCTCATCCGCTGTGCGGCCCTTAAAATTCCCTTTGTCGTACTCCACCCCGGCTCACACATGGACACTGGCGCTGAAGCGGGTATCGAACGGATTGCATCGGCCATTAACAGGGTATTTGACAAACTTCCCGAAAACCCCACCCGGCTTCTGCTGGAAACCACGGCAGGCCAGGGCTCGGGCCTTGGCCACACCTTTGAACAAATCGCCGCCATAATGGGAACAGTTGAAGACAAGGATCGCATCGGGGTCTGCCTTGACACCTGCCATATCTTTGCGGCAGGCTATGATCTGAGGACCGAAGCGGCTTACAAAAAGACATTTTATACCTTTGACAAAGTAATCGGACTTGGCAATCTTTACTGGATTCACGTGAATGATTCCAAGCGTGAAATGGGGACCCGCATCGACCGCCATGAAAGTATCGGCAAGGGATTCATCGGAGAAACAGCCTTTAAACTGCTGATGAACGACAGCCGGCTGCAAAACATTCCAAAGGTGCTGGAAACTCCAAAGGGAAAAGAAGACAAGGACTGGGATCAGATAAATCTGGCGAAGCTCAGGGGATTTTTTAGGTAAAGACACCGTAACTGGTATCTTTTGGACAGGATTACAGGATAAACAAGATTTATTATTTCTTCATCCCGTATATCCTTCAATAAATCCTGCGTTACTCCAATTGCGCGAAAAATTGTCTTATATTTCGGGAGTTCTTGACTAAAAGAATGTCATGTTCCTCGCAATTCCCGCGAAAGCGGGGGTCCATGAATGTTTGAAAATATCGCACCTTCGGTGCGAACTTTTAGTGCAGAGCTTTAGCTCTGCCATTATAATGCAGGGCTGAAGTCTTGCGCTGCTCATGGTAATTTTTTTAAACAGGATATTTGTTTTGATTTACAAGATAAATTAATCCAGTCCATCTTGTTAATCCTGTCAAAAAATTGAAGTACCTGAGTAGTAACAAGACACCTTCTATTATGCGATAGGCAGTAACCCTGAAATTGTCATTTTAAAGGATCAAGGTTTGAAACACCAAGCATAACAAATTTTTGGCTCTCGCTATTGGATGTTTGATATCACAAAGAGAAACCCGTAATCGCGGTGCTGACCGGCACCGGGGGCCTCACAAGCAAGCGCAGCTTGATTGTACGGTTCACGGTGTCCGGTCCAGCCCCTTGAGTTCTGGCGCGTAGCGCCGGGACAAGGGGCTGGACGCAGTCAGCACCGCGATTCACGGCGGCCAAGCCGCCGTGAACGTTGCTGTTGATCAGGGGCGACTTTTAATGAGGAACGAAAAAAATAGAAAAGAATGTTTAAAGAAAAGAGAAAACCAGCAGCCGCTATTTATTAGCCCTGTGCTCAAACAGCCTGGTTGGGCTCGCCCTTCTGCTCAGTTACGGAATAGGTCAGAATGTGTGCCTGTGCGCTCGAACACAATGTGGTCTATTTCAGTTTTATATATCAGGAGCCAATCGGATTCAATATGGCATTCCCTTCTTCCCTGCCAGTTGCCGATCAACTTGTGGTCCCTATGGATAGGGTCCAATGGCTCTTTTGAGATGAGAGAACGAATGATGATTTTAAGCTTCTCAGGGTTCTTCCCTCTCCGCTTCATACGTTTAATATCTCTGTCAAATTGCCGAGAGTAAACTGGATTGAACATTAGATGCCCAGCTTTTTGAACATATCGTCAGCGTCCTCGCACACGACTAGGTTCCTTCCAGAATCGGTATCTGCCAACGTCCGACGCGTGGTTTCATTGGGGATGGCAACATCAAAGGGTAAGCCGCTCCGAAGCTCGACCTGTCTATAAAAAATTGTGAGCGCCTGAGTTGTGGTCAGTCCGAGTTTTCGGAATATGTACTCAGCCTTGTTCTTTAGGTCTGGCTCCATTCGAGCACGTATGGTTGAAGATTTTTTCATTGTTTACCTCCATTATCATAAAATAATGTAGCACAATTGGGGTACAGTGTCAAGAAAATATTTCTGTCTCCTAAGCAGCCCAACGCCGCAAATCAGGCGTGAGTTTGCGAATCGCCTGCATTTGCTTTGTTATGCAATTTTTTAACTCATGATTGCATTGTATAGTTGCCGACAAACTTCTTTTTCCCCAATGCCATCCCAGTTTGCCCCCTTAATATTCAATAAGCTAGGACTGTAGGCATACACATCTTCTTTGGTAACACCATACCAAACTGGTAATACGAGTTTTTGTTCTTCCATTATTTCTCTTGTGAAAATGGAATCAAATTCCTTTTTAGTCCAGCCCTTATTGGAAAGGAAATTAGGACTCAGGATAAGGATACATTTCTTGCACTCTTTTAAACCTTTCTCAATACTATCTCGCAAATTATCCCCGATTTTTAAGGTGAATTCGTCATACCAAACCGGACACAACATACTTTGAAGTTTAGTAGCAATTTTTCTGGCTACTTCATCTTTGTCTCTTGAATCGTGGCTGATAAAAGCGAGTACTAAAGTAAAGTAAAGTAAAGTGGGACGCCCTTAAAATTCTAAGATACTTATTTAATTAACTGATAATCGTTCTCCCGCACTATTCTCCTGCCCCTCTCCAATGAGTATCCAACCCCGGGGACACTGATCCCAAGACGCTTTGCTAAGTCAGTAAGGGATATT
>JAYEFH010000207.1:0-2696 GCA_034658555.1 Thermodesulfobacteriota bacterium
CCTCTATCTTTTCTTCTGGATATTCCGGCAGGTCAACCACCTCGATGTAACCTGCATCGTGTCTTCTAAAGACTGCAGGACACAGATCCAGACATGCCTCGCAGTCTTCACATTCACTCAGATCAATGACTGGTATCTTCATAATTGTATTATGAGACAAACTACCAAAAAGGTCCAACTCATCCAATTGGATTTATGCAGAATTAAATCCAAACATGCGATGTTTGATAATTTCCTTGGCCACATTCTCAGGCACCATGGATTCCCAGTCGCCTCTGCCTTTTTTAAGCTTTTTCAGCACGCCTTTTGGCCAGATATGTAGAATGGATTCATCATAATTTTCTACCGATTCAACCAGGTTATTCTCACGAAGATGCAAATAGAGATATTTCAAATGGTCAGGTGTAGGAAAGTTGTCAAGTGAAATCATATGGTTTCCTTTGCGCATTGGATAAACGAACAATTTTATCTGACCGTCAAAAAGTTTGCTAAAGGCACCCAATATACCTCCTTCCAAGCCTTCATAATAGGTGTCATCAAAAAGCAATTCCATATTAGGTATCCCAAGAATAAAAAAATCTCCTGTAAATATTTATTCTAGAGCAAAGTTGGCAAAAAAACTAATCATTATGGACTGAAAGTCCATAGAAACCGCACCTTTCTACTTTTGCAGCCACTTCTTGATCTCCTCAACAGGTGGGATCTTGCCCACGGACTTGATCTCACCATCCACCACCACGGTCGGGGTCCCGAAGACACCGTACCTAGCAATCTCTATCATATCGGCCACCTTTTCAACCGTGGCATCCACGCCGGCCTCCACAACCGCATCCTTGACCGCCTGTTCTGTCATCTGACACCTTGGACAGCCTGGCCCTAATACCTTGATTTCCATTTTTTTCTCCTTTAACCGGCTATCCAGCCATAGCTCATCCCGGCTATAGTGGACAGGATTATGATAATGACGCAAAACGTCGCTGTCTTTTTGACTCCCATGACCCCTCCGATAACCAGCATATTGGGTAGGGAAAGGGCCGGACCCGCCAAAAGCAGGGAAAGGGCCGGACCCTTACCCATACCGGCACCAATCAGCCCCTGCAGGATGGGTACCTCGGTGAGAGTGGCAAAATACATGAAGGCACCGGCGACAGAGGCAAAGAAATTGGCCCCCAGAGAATTGCCTCCTACCAGGCCCTGGATATAGTGATCCGGAATCAGGGCGGGACGGCCCGGCCGTCCCAGCATAAAACCGGCAACCAGCACCCCTGCAGCCAGAAGCGGAAAAATCTGCTTCATAAAACCCCAGGTAGATTGCACCCAGGCGACCTGTTCATCTTTGGTGAACCATGACTTGAGCATCACGGCCAACACGATGAGCAGGGCAATAGTGACGTACCATTTAGCAGCAAAAATGGCAGGCCAGAGTCCTGTTGAACCTACCGGTGGTCCGGCAAAGGCGGCAAAAATCAGAATCAGAACCATGGTCAGCATATAGAGAGCATCCTGCAAGAGACTACGTCCCTTCTTTTCCTCATCCGGGAGATACATCTCGCCTGCGGTGCGGGAAGCATCATCCTTGCGGAATATGATAGCCATAAGCAGCCCGGCGATCACCGCAAAAAGGACTGCGCAGATGGCTCTGGCCAACCCAAGCTGCCATCCCAGAATCCTTGCTGTCAGCACGATGGCCAGGACATTGATGGCCGGTCCGGAATAAAGAAAAGCCGTTGCCGGACCAATACCGGCGCCTCGGGTATAGATCCCTGCAAACAGGGGCAGGACCGTACAGGAGCAAACCGCAAGGATTGTCCCGGAAACAGAGGCCACAGAATAGGAGAGAATCTTTTTCGTTGTGGCCCCGAAGTACTTTAGAACCGCAGCCTGAGATACAAACACCGCTATGGCTCCGGCGATGAAAAAGGCAGGGATCAGGCATGTGAGAACGTGCTCGCGGGCATATTCTTGAAGCATCATAAATGCCTCAAAGCCGGATTGCCGGATTATCGCATGATCCCAGGGTACGTAGTAACACGCCAGGAAGGTGAGCACGATGAGTAGTAACTTGCTTCGTTCTTTCATTGTCAAGCCTTGTTATTCATAAAATGGAATTGAACCTAGCCGCCTTCGGCGGGACTTCTCTGGCAAGATTAACAAGATTTACCTGTCTGCGTGCGACGCACAGGCAGGCATGATTTTTATTGATCCTGTTGATCCTGTTGATCCTGTCAAAAATCAGAAGTTCAGAGTTAATGTGAAGAGGTGTTGTTAGCCCCTTAGCCTTCTCATAAAGGCGGTGCATGGGGTTGTCCTCTTTTTTCGCGACACACTGTCAAAGTTATTGACCTGGAGTTCAAAACAGTGCTACAGAATGTAGTGTGTGTTGCTTGGAAGTGCCGCTTCGGTCTAAATCGCAAAAAAGCGATTTCCTATCAGCTGTTCACGGGGTATGGTTTTCACCGCCCGCTTCGCTCGAGACACGGAGGACACAGAGTTAACTGAATTTTATATTCTTTTTTTACCATTCAAGGTTTGCTTTCCCACGATTTCCAGAACAGGTATTATATCATTAAAAAAGTAATCGCGCGATCACCATGGGAATGAATAATGAAACCGGTGGTCCGGCACCGGTGAAAATGGGAATATATATTTATAAAACCGGTTCATGATGGTATGGGGATAATGTACGGCATAAAAAT
>JAYEFH010000208.1:0-2694 GCA_034658555.1 Thermodesulfobacteriota bacterium
CATCAATCACTGCCTTGGGGCTGATTCCTGCCGGGCACGCCTTTCCGCACCGGTTGCATCCCACACATAGTGATTGATTAAAGGCCTCCACAAATCCCCTGAACTGGTGATAATATCGATACTTCAATCGAATATGCGCATCCGGGCGGAAATTATGCCCCCCGGCCACAGCGGCAAAATCAAGTAGATTACAGGAGTATAAAAACCTTCTCTTGGTAGCCTTGGAAAAACTCAGATCCGTGTCTTCTTCTATGCCATAGCAGTAACAGGTAGGGCATACCATTGCACAGCTTCCACAGCTCAGGCATTTATCCCCCCATTTTTTCCAGACTTCCGACTCAAATTCCAGGTCCATTAATTCAGGCAAGATCGTAATATCAACCTGGGTCTTGAACTTTGATTCAATCTGCCTCTTTACTGTCTTAAAACGCTGCTGGTTTTCCTCTGTGACCTCTTTGGCATTGAATCTGTTCAAGATGATGTATGCAGTATCGGAATTAATGGCTACAAAGTATCTGTCCCCAATGTCGGTCAAAAAGAGGTCAAAACCATGAAAGACCGTGTCTGTATTCATTGACCGGCAGAAACAATCTTCCAAGGGCTCATGGTCGAGCCCTATGATCATGGTATTGCGCCTTCGCGCAAAATAATGTGGGTTGGGATAGACACTTTTCAACATCACCTGATCAAGCTTTAACAAGGCATTAATATCGCATGCCCGCATTCCGATGATTACCCGCGGGTGAGTGGTATATTGGATTTTCTGCTCCCAGCCTTTGTCATTAAAATGATAGGTGGCGATGTCTTCCTTAAAAGGCAGAAAATAATTTTTGGGCGAGGAGTAGGACCGGGTATAGTCCATCTCAAGCTCCTCAAAGGAGTTGATCTTCAGAAACCTGTAAATCTTGTTCCCTTCCGTGTCCCTGTCCCTTGATTTCGGACCGATGACCTCGTTTTCTTCCAGCAAGGCATCGACCATCTTTTTGAAGTTTTCTTTGGTAATCGTTTTAAACAGCATATAATTACCTGATATCTGACAAGAAATAGTTTCCGACAAATTTATATTCAGGCCCTTGGATAGACGTGCTGCATGCCCGGCATGTTCAGCCGGCACTTATAGTTATTATCGTTATTTTTTACCAGGAATACAAGAATTTTTTTATTTCAGCCGGCGCGAGAGAAATAAAATGTCCTTTGCTGTGTAATTACCTTCCATTTTTTCATGGGTATTTATTTTCTACAGGACTACTTTTCCAGATAAAGGGGCGGCGGTTGTCTCAAGGCGATATTCATAACTAGCTGAAATTTTTTACAAATAAACAATTATTTTTTATTTCTCCCAGTTTTTAAGATGCCGGCACGGACCTTGTAATAGGAAAGGTTGCGCGAGAAAAAATACATAGATTGGGAATTATGTTCCCGGAACTTAACTTAAGGAGAAAAAATGAAAAAATACATTGTAATTATAGTATGTCTGATTGGTTTGCTTTTTAATTTACTATCACAAGCAATTCTAACAGCACCAGTCCCCGAACCAGCCACCATACTTCTTCTCGGTTCAGGGCTAGTTGGTCTTGCAGGGTTTAGCAGGAAGAAAATGTTCAATAAATAATTCAAATAGAAAGGTTTTACATTAAACCACCTGTTATAAAAAACCGACATGTGAATTGCGTTTAAAGATATCAAAATATGAAAAAACCATAAGCAGAAAATGCCAAATCTATCGTGAGGTAGAGACGGAAAGCCACGGATCTTAATTAAAAAGACAGCCGGGTTGCCTCTGTATTAATGAGGTAAACCATGAAAAAGGGAAAAGCTAAATGCTTAATGATTCCACTTTTCGTAATTATACTAATGTCTATACAAGGATGCGCTGCCACTTATTATTGCAGTAATCATAATAAGGGTGATGTTCAAAAGATTAGTGGGGCTGAAATTAAGTCGATGTTGAAAGATGCCTGGCCAAAAATTAATTCCAATAATATCAAGATTTCTGACACATGGTATATAATGCCATCAGATAATGAATTATGGAAATTAGTTATGGATTCAGGAGTTAATTCTTTTATGCACACATACCATATCCTGGACGATTACAGTCAGATGTTTGATTGTGATGATTTTGCCCTTCTTCTTCATTCTTTTGTTATCAAAGAACGATACAACCAGATGGTGGAGCAAAAGCTATCAAAGGAAGAATGTTTGCCATGGGCATTTGGACAAGTATGGTGCAAAGGACCAACCAGCGAAAACCATGCTCTAAATATCTGCATAACAAAGGATAGAGGAATTGAACTTATTCATCCTCAAACTAATCTAATTCAACAAGTACAAAAAAATTGCTCTGAAATATTCCTTGTGCGCATATAATAAATATAAGTCTTGTGTTGTACTAAAAACGATATAAGCTTACTCTGCAAAAAGTCTACGTCAATCTAATGCTATAATATAAACATATTTGTAATATAAAAACAGATGCGATGTTCTGTAAACGCTTACGTTGCCGGATTCTGGAATTCCTTACTTGAGATTGCTGAGAGCAGCACTTAACCTGTCCATCCCTTCCTGGATTATGCTCAGATCTGTAGCATAGGAGAATCGCATAAAGCGGTCGTCTCCAAAGGCAACGCCGGGTACTCCGGCAATTCGGGCCTTTTCCAGCAGGTAGTCAGCCATGTCCAGCGATCCATAGAT
>JAYEFH010000209.1:0-2671 GCA_034658555.1 Thermodesulfobacteriota bacterium
CTTCTGAAAACTATGGTCACCATTATATCTTGTCTTTTAGTTCGTCATCCAGGGAATTAAGTATCTCGAAAATATTATTTATTGATGAAGCGACTGTTGCACCATCTCGGCAATGCTTATGATGCGGAAAAGAAGTTACAGTTTTATGGTGAGGGGCATTATCCCAGCGAGCTGTGAATTTGCTATCCGGTGTTTGGAGTTGATATCTGTACTTGATTGCTATAGGCCTTCTCTGATTAATGACAACATATTCAGCCACATGGAGTTCATAGCCACCATGTAAATGAAGAGTTCCTCGAATGTAACCTTCTTTTTCTCCAATATTGCTCCCAGGAAGAACGAAAAATAGTCAGTTATTCGTTCCATGATATTTCGCTTAGTATCTGATATTTTTTTCCCCAAAGCTTCTTTCCGCGAATAGAAGCATACCAGTCAAACCATTGCAGGTCATCTCCTAACTCCCCTGAATCGAATTTGTTTAAAAAGAATTCGGAATCCATTTTATACTTTTTTTCAAATTCTTTGCACTCGCTTTCAAATTTCAGGAATCGGGCATAAGAAAAATTGATATGGTCTTGCAAGGCTTCCAATATGATTGGTTTTGTATCAGCAATACCATGTTTTGTTTTTAATAATAGTGTCGTACCCATATCTAATACCCTCGTAATTAAATCTAAAAGACTCCACATTATGTGAGATATATAAAATAATTTATCATAGTGGCAAATAAAAAACAATCCATTCCTTTATCCTAAGTGTCCTTGTCAAACACTTTCATCAACAATTTCCTGACACTGAGAGATACAAAAGAGTCTCAGTCTATCCTCGAATTGTCTGACCCCGATTGACCATCAGAAGGAGCCAAGACCACTGGCAAATCAGATTGAATCACTCTGAATACCCATAATATATTTTCTCAAACTACTATCTGTTGTCTGGTTAACTGGATATTTACTCATCCCCAGCAACTGCTTACTCCTGCTGGGTATTTGCTACTCAATACATTGGCTATACCGACTACGAGGTCGCTCTGCCCGACAAGTACGTCAAGTACGCCAACTTGGCCTGGTACATTCCGCCCCCATACAACGCCAGATACAACAGCCCACCCTACACAGTCAAGATTAGGTAGTCCATACAAAGCAGTGCAGGTTTGGGAATACTGCTCAGTTTTACTTTGTAACCACCTGATTTTTCGCTATGTGCTGCCAGAAAACATGATGTGTAACTTATTGAAATTATTGACCCGCACTGTTTTATAGAGACTACCCAAGATTAGACGTGACATTTACTTGGTGCAGAGCGTGCTGGTCCGAGAAGTCGGCCCTTGGAACATTGACGACAACTATTGGGACGCGGCCTATGGCTCTAATCCACGGCGGATGTTCCCCGATATCCCACTACGCTGGTCGGAGGCTGAGTATGCTTACTACTACGGCTATAACGGTGGTAAAGACTATCTCGGTAGAACGGTGACGGTGCCCTGTTCGGTGGACTTAACGCCGGACGTCGCGGCTGATCTGGGTCTAGGGTACCTGGAGAATAGTTGGTTGACTGTGTACTATTATGACTTGCCTTAAACGGGGCTAATAAGGCGTACCGACCACATTCGTGTAAAATCTTGCGTTAGCGTATTGCACGCATTATGTTTTGACTCTTAGGCGCTTAGTAGCGCAACCATCGACAAAAGATTCCGATAATGGTTAAGCTGCAATCTTTATGAATTTGAAGATCTTTTGCATTTTAATTAGCCATTAGCAGATCAAAAGCCACACCGTCCCTATAGTCAAACCTTGCCGAGTTTTGACCGTTTTGTCTGGAACTTTAAGTACAGCCAAATTTTTCTTATTAGCAAAAGCGAATTTTATAGCCTCTATTTCTTCGTTGGCGCACTTGGACAGATTCGCAACAGTGTCATGGCATACCTTGCCGTTCCTCCGATATGAATTGCGAAGAAGTACTCGACGGTAGTTTTTTTCTTGAGGTAAGGAAAAAAATCCAATGCCGGTCGATCTTTACACTCTCAAAGGGGAACTTACCGTCAGAGATATGCAGCTCCTTGTGCCCAGGACAATGGAAGGTGAGGTAAGCTTTTGGCACACGCATGTATATTGAAGGAGGTTCAGGGTTGCTTTTCTTTTGTTAACCTTCACTAACCTGCTGCATCCTGAATTTGGCCCTTCAATCTGAAGTCGAGAGCAAACTTGGCCTTCTTTGTCAGACTGTAGACCCTGAGAGTTAGGTCTCGGGCCAACTGCCATGCCTCAATATCCTCAAATTTAGGGGGATATGACATATGCTTCCCTGTTCCCCTGATGCCTTCTCCATTCAGAACTCATGAATCAACGGTTCAGATTTTCTGTAATCCCTGAACCTCTGAACCCGTGAACGGTTATACCGAATCTTTACAAGTAGAACAGGCCTCTATTCAGCCAAAATCTCAATCTCTAGCGATTTCTGCACCAAGGTCCCGCCTTACCCTAATCCTGAGACCTGATCCTGTTTGCCCTCCTGAAAATTTTTTTAAACCGACGTGTAAGAAAAAGGGTTGTCTTGTGTATTATGAGGGTAAAGGGGTTGGAAAATGAAAACCAGTGACTCAAAGGCAATGAAGAAGCACTGAATGTTATGACTACGATATGGCAAAAGCGCTCCAGTGAATTTTAACCCG
>JAYEFH010000210.1:0-2659 GCA_034658555.1 Thermodesulfobacteriota bacterium
AGGCTTATGTAGAGCCCTGCGAGTTTGGTGAAGGGACTGGTGCCTACGATGATATTGATGAACTTAGTTTTGGTCTCATGTTCCATGGTTTCGATTATCCGGATGAAACGGGTAAGGATGAGTTGGTTAGCCGCTTCTGGTATGCCACCATGCGTCGCGGGGTTCTTGAATTTCCCCGACCGGAAAAATGTAATGTCAGACGTTTTATCCGCAAGATGACTCCAAAGGAGTTTGGTCTGGACGAAAACATCCTCCCTGTTGAAAAAGAGGAGGCCTTATTGTGAGCTGGATGGCAAAACTGTATGAAACCTACGAGGCGAGTATGGCATTGGATTTGTCGAATGAGGAAAAACTCATGCCAATCAGCCATACCTTGCAAAACGCCCATATTAATATTGTCATAGATAGGGAAGGTAATTTCAGACGGGCCTCGGTACTTGAAAAAACGCAGATTATTTTACCTGCTACCGAAAAGTCGGCAGGAAGAAGTGGCAAGGCTCCACCTCCACACCCTTTAGCTGATAAGCTTCAATACGTGGCTAAAGATTATCCAAGTTTTGGCGGGGAAAACTCTTTTTATTCTGAATATCATGCATTGTTATCAACATGGTGTGAATCTGAGTTCGCTCACCCAAAAGCACAGTCGGTGTTTAAATATATCGATAAGGGTGAGGTAATTGCAGATTTGGTTACCGAAAATATTTTGCATGTTGATGAAAATAATAGATTGCGGAGAGAGTGGCCCTTCGAGGTTACTGCAGAGAAACCTCAACCAATTATTTTTAAGCTCCTTCCAAAAAAAGAAGATAAAAAAACGAAAGAAAAATACACAGATCAAGGTTCTGCCCTGGTGTGCTGGTCTGTGGAGGAAAATGGTGATCCTAATAGTAACACTTGGACTGATCAAAACTTGCAGCAGAGTTGGACTGATTTTGATGCCTTAGCTGAAGGTGCAAAGGGGCTTTGTTTAATTTCTGCTCTGGAGCAAAAATTGGCCATTAATCATCCCGCTAAATTACGCCATACAGGAGATAAGGCGAAACTCGTTTCAGCAAATGATATGTCTGGCTTTACCTTCCGAGGTCGTTTTACCGACACAAAAAAAAGTATAGCTATTAACGGAAGCCAGTCAGTTGGTATTAGTTTGGATGTAACACAAAAGGCCCATAATGCTCTACGTTGGCTTATCTCACGTCAGGGCTACAGAAATGGTGATCAAGTTTATGTTACCTGGGCAATTTCCGGTAAAGACATCCCTGATCCATTAACGGATTCCTGGTCCCTGCTGGGTGATGATATCATCTTGCAACCGGAAATCGCGCAAGAGCCAGCGAATCAAATAGATTATGCTGTGGATCTCGGTGAATCCTTTGCTCATAGTTTCAATAACTATCTGGCAGGATATCGGGCAAAGTTGAAGCCAAATGAGCAAATTGTGGTAATGGGACTGGATTCAGCAACACCTGGAAGAATGGGTGTTATCTATTACAGGGAACTTCTCGCCAGTGAATTTCTGGATCGTGTTCATGACTGGCATACCCAGTTTGCATGGCCCCAACGCCACACCAAGGAATATCCAAACCCCAAAAGTAAGAAAAAATCCATCAGAAAAACAATCTGGCCGGTGAGCACTCCGGTTCCCCGAGTTATTGCAGAAGCTGCCTACGGTGACATTTTAAAGAGTAATGACACCCTGAAAAAGAGTTTACTTGAGCGGATATTGCCCTGCATTGTTGATGGTCGTCCTTTCCCACGGGATGTAATGATTGCGGCAGTGCACCGAGCCAGTAATCGTACTGCATATAAAATGGATAAACAATGGTTGTGGGAAGAACATCTTGGGGTTGCCTGTGCCTTGTTCAAAGGATTTTACATGCGCCATCCTGACAAAACAAAACGGAGAGAATATGCCATGGCATTAGAAGAAAACAAAAAATCACGAGATTATCTCTATGGTCGCTTGCTGGCTATAGCCGAACGAATCGAAGAGGTTGCCCTGAATGTTGGAGGAGAGAGCAGACCTACAACTGCCGCCAGATTAATGCAGCGTTTTGCGGATCGCCCCTTTTCGACCTGGCGTAATATTGAGCTGGGATTACAGCCCTATATGCAGAGATTACAGGGGAAGCGGGCCGGCTTTTTGACCAACCGTAAGAAAGAGCTTGATACTGTGCATTCAGCTTTTTTACCGGATAATTTTGCCAGTGAAAAGCCGCTCTCCGGCGAATTCCTGCTGGGTTATCACTGCCAGAAACAATACTGGCGAAATACAAAGTCAGACAATAATGAAAACTAATAAAGGAGATAGATTGTGAGCCTGGAAAATAAAATCGATTTTGCCATTATCTTCAGTGTTAAAAATGCTAATCCAAACGGCGATCCATTAAACGGCAATCGGCCCCGCATAGATTATGACGGTTATGGGGAGGTCTCCGATGTTTGCCTGAAAAGAAAAATTAGAGATCGTTTGCAGGAAGGCGGACATGCCATGTTTGTTCAGTCTGATGAAAAGAAAATTGACGGCATGTTTAGCTTAAAGAACCGGGCAGAGTCAGATGAATATGGACTTGGCAAAGATGCCTTTAACCGGAAGAAAATCAGTCCGGAAAAAACGTCCGAACTTGCCTGTAAAAAATGGCTGGACGTTCGCACCTTCGGC
>JAYEFH010000211.1:0-2653 GCA_034658555.1 Thermodesulfobacteriota bacterium
GATAAATAATTGCAAAATTTTGTACTAAAAAATCTGTCATTTTAGTAAAATAGGAGTTTTGGACAGACGCTATGGCCAAGAAGGATTTTAGGCACGTTCGGAACGAACGTCCCCTTTGACAATGGCAGTCGTGTGTACCCGAAATGCCAGGGCCCGCTCTTCAATCGGGTCCTGGCGCGAAAGATCAAACAAAGGATATCTACGGACCTGTAACTGCCCAGAATCCACCAATATCACCACCAGGGATATCGGGGCCTACGGAGCCTTTCATCCAGAAGTGGTCGTTATAGTTAGTCACAAAATCCCCAGCTCGCCACGGTCCCATCACGACGCCAACCCGATCGCTTGGCTGATCGGTAGCTATTGCATCGAACCAAGCGTTCTTCACCGTGGAGCATGCACTCAGCATATTGTGTGCAAAAGCCCCGGAGAAAGAAGACCGCGCAGCAGCGTTTGTTTGAAAGCCTAGCAACAGGTGCAGGCCGTCAAACTCCTGCTTCCAACGTTGAAATATATTCATGCCGCCCCAACTCTCTTCCAGAACCTGGCAAGAGTAAAGAGCGAGCCATTCGAGATTCTTGTCACCCCAGTCCCCTGTAGCATCATTGTAATCCAGCTTACTATCGTCGTGACTGGTGTTTTCAAAAGTAAAGCCGTTACCATTACCGTGCCCAACGTAGAAAGTGATATCAGTTTTATCGATCCATTTACTATCTTCAGGAGCTTTGAAGTCTTGCTCCCAGGCATTCATTCCGGTCCAACTGAACAGCCTGATCACACCATCAGCAAGCATCTCATCGATAAAGCCCTGCTCAAGATCACCAAACTGGTTGGTTACTGCGTTCTCCGTTCCAAAAAATCGTAAAAAAGGCCATATAACATGAATGGAGGTGGCAGAAAAGATTGCCGTCTGCGCTGGTAAATACACGTCCAGCCTTATGGTATCTTTCACAGAGACACCATTGGCATCGGTGACAGTGACCATAACAATTTCTTCTTCGGTGGAGCTTCTATTTTTTATCTTGTATTTTATCGAGCGATCAGATTCGTGAAGTGGGATGCTCGATGAACTCCAATCAATCCGGTAAGGCGGTGTACCACCCTTGATGTCTATCTGCGCTTGCACATACGAACCATCTGTGCTTGCATCAAGATATACACTCGGCACGTACTCGATGCCCTCTACAGCCGGAATAATCTCAGTCAGTAAGGCTACTTCATCTTTACCGTTCATTGCAGTCGCGCTGCACGCATAGAAAGGTATGATGACCTCCACAGTATTCAGTTCAAGAGGCGGAGCATAATATACAAGTTCGGCGTTAACTCGGAGGTCCTCGATTTGCCTATCCGGCATTCCCAAGTGAACCAATTCGGCAAAATAGTCTTCGGCCTCTGCCTGAGATAGGATAGAAACCGTATTTCCTCGCTTGAGCTCACGGTCGGCATAGCGCAGTCGGGTCACATTATTTTTGCCATCAAAAGTTGCGCTGATACTGGCACCAGGACCCATCAAGGGTATCCCATCAAGAAAGCGGTTAAAGCTAATTCGCGTATCCAACTTTGCCTTGGCTATTGTTTTTCCCTCTACATCAACAGCTTCGAAGGTGCTGTGACTAACATGCGCTTTGGCCTTGCCCAAGTTGAGTTCGGCCTTTTTCAGCGCCTTTGCGAAATGCTCCTCTGCTTTCCTGCCTTCGACAACTTTCATCTCTTCTAAGGCTTCAAAATCGAAGGCTTCCAAAGTCGTTCTATGTCCGTCTTCATCCGGCTCACCTACGCCAAGCTCTTTGACAGGTATATACTGAAAGCGATCAGGGTCTATAAAGGCCACTAAACCACTTTCACTTACGAAGCCCTTCCCCTCAACCATTCTTGCACTGATACCCAAAGCCTCGGCAAGCCTTTGAGCTTCTTTCTCTGTTGCACCGCTCTTCGTGACAAAGTAAATTGATAATTCCTTTCCATCATACTCCTTTCTGCCCGCCTGATCGTCAGCAACAGTAATGCTGGTTGTAATTGCCAGAGAAAAGGCTATGATCACAGCAACTATACTCACATATTTTTTAATTTTCATGTGATTTCTCCTTTCTTTTTTCAAGAGCTTGAATGTGATCTGGTTGTCTCACACTCGCAATTCATCATCGAGCGTCAATTCTGCAATCATCACATCCATCATTGGTTCTCAACGAACCTCTCCAGTATCCATCATCTCCTCCATGCATATAAAGCATAGCAGCATCGGCATCATCATCAACAAGAATACCAGCCAATACGTTCAATCTCATGATGTACCTCTTCTTTTCTTTTGTTTGCCAAAACGTTTCCTGTCAACTAAGCAAAAACAAGCTATCTCATTCAACATCACCCCCTCTTTGCTGTGAACTCTGAGCTCGGGCAACGAGGCATCACCTTCCTTCAGGACCAAAGGCCCTTTTTATAGATTTCCATCTTGCCACCCTTTGCTCTTTTGTTTTTCATAAATAATAGACGCAGGAATTTGTGTTATCTTACACAGGACCTTGTAAAAAAATGCGAAAGCTGAAAAACAGATGGAAGGCCCATAGCCATATTCATCGAGTCCTATCCATGGCTGAAGGGTTATGTGAGGATCATTCTCTATCCGGTGGTTGGCCTTGCATGGTTGTTTCTATAA
>JAYEFH010000212.1:0-4250 GCA_034658555.1 Thermodesulfobacteriota bacterium
GATTACTATGATAAAGACAATAATTATATACATCACAGCTCTAATAACACCGACCGCTGGCTGGTTTGCGGCGAGCTGAAGTACGTTGCCGGACCTTTTACTTTTAAGGGTGAGCTCTGGACCGGTGAGGGCCTCGGCCGCAACTTCCTGCGCTATGATCTGGATATGGCTGAGGACGGAGAACCTGCGGCAGCATACGGCGGATGGGCCGATCTCACTTATGCAGTCAATGACAAGACCACGATGACTGCGGGTTACGGCTTTGACAATCCCAACAATGGCGACATAGGCAACTTGAGCGGCACAGACGACCGGCGCTTCACGCGCAACGAGCAGTACTTTATCAATACCTGGTATTCACTGACCAAACCACTCAAGATCGGTGCTGAGTATATTTACATCGAGACTGAGCGGCATGAGCAAATTCATTCAGGAAACCGCTTTACTGTCTCTATGCAGTATGCCTTCTAGGTAGCCGTTCATGGGTTCAGAGGTTCGGGGTTCAGGGTTTACCGAGAATCTAAACCGTTGAAAAGTGGTGGGGTGAGCTGGTTAACAGGCTTGCCCCGCTCCCTATATGCCCGTCTTCTGATGAAGCTTGTCCGAAATCCGTTGGACCTTGTCGGATTTTACCATGGACGCGGCTTGGTCTGCAAAGCGCATAGCGCCTGAAATATTGCCATCTTTAAGATAGCCCTTGACCCTCTTTTCAATACGGCCTGTGGCACGATCTTCCTTAATATGAAAAGCCGGTACCGTTATGAGTTTTTTGGACTCACGGCTCCCGCAGTCAGGGCATGGTGAAGAATTTTCACCCATGCCGACTAGTGCTTCAAAAATCGCTCCGCACTTGGTGCATTCATAATCATATATCGGCATAGAACTATTCCTGATTTCCTTTTTTGGGTTTCAAAGATAATATGAAGGATGCCATTTTTTATCCCGGATTATGCGTAATCATAATGCTCCTTGAGCCAGGTCTGGTAATCTCCGCTCTTGACCCGGCCGATCCATTCCTGATTATCAAGATACCATTTGACGGTTTTATGGATACCTGTTTTAAGAGACTCATAGGGAATCCAGCCCAACTCCTTTTTCAATTTAGTGGAATCTATGGCATATCTGCGGTCATGACCGGGCCGATCCTTGACAAAAGCTATCAATTCCCTTCTTGGTTTATTGTCTTTAGGTTTCTGAAGGCCATCTAAAATGTCACAAATTATCTCTACAAGGTCGATGTTCTCCACCTCGTTGTTGCCTCCGATGTTGTACATATTGCCCGTTTTCCCATTTTTAATTAATTCCCAAATGGCAACACAGTGATCCCTGACATAGAGCCAATCTCTGACATATCTGCCGTCTCCGTAAACCGGAAGGGGTTTTCCTTCCAGGGCATTGAGGATAATTAACGGAATCAGTTTCTCGGGAAATTGATATGGACCATAATTATTTGAGCAATTGGAGATGATAACCGGCAAACCGTAGGTCTTGTAATAGGCCCTTACCAAATGATCTGAAGCGGCTTTTGAGGCGGAATAAGGGCTATTAGGTCTGTAGGGGGTTTCCTCTGTGAAAAACCCCTCATTTCCCAGGCTCCCGAACACCTCGTCAGTGCTGATATGGTAAAAAAGTTGCAATCGGTCCTGGTTTGATTTCGCCGCCTCCAATAAGTTGAACGTGCCTATAATATTAGTCTGGATAAATGCATCAGGGCTGACAATTGATCTGTCAACGTGGGATTCAGCGGCAAAATGGCAGACAGTATCTATCTCATACTCATTAAATATTCTTCCAATGTCCTCGCGGTCGCATATGTCGGCCTTGACAAAAAAATAGCGCTCGCGAAAATCTTTCTCAATATCAAATAAGTTCTCAGGATTTCCTGCATACGTCAGCTTGTCCAAATTAATCACACGTCCGGAAAAATCTGATTCTTTCAACAGATATCTGATAAAATTTGTTCCAATAAAACCACACCCTCCTGTTACCAACATATTTTTCATGGTCTTGTCTTCATTGCCTCGTTCAGGAGTTGTTTCTGAAAATCGGAAACGAATTGATCTATATCATGGGACCAATGTTTCATCACATTGATATCTGCCTTTTTCAGCCGCTTGTTTTCCAGTATTGAATTTCTCGGTCTTATTGCCGGGGTGGGATACTCCTCACTCGTGCACGGGATTAATGAATGCGGAACTCCCATTTTTCCAAGAAAATGATCGGCCAATTCATACCATGTGCAATGTCCTTCAGCAGTAGCATGATAGGTTCCCCTGCCGTTCTTTTCTATAAGTTCGGCGATCTGAAGTGCCAGCCGGTAAGACCATGTAGGCGAACCAAACTGGTCGTTCACGACCTTCAGCTTTTTATCAGGATTCCCAAGGGCTATTTTGAGGATGGTCTTAAGAAAATTCCGGCCATGAATGCCATATAACCAGGCTGGACGCAATATTATGTATTGGTCTGTTGTCTGCGTTACAGCCGCCTCACCTTCAAGCTTGGTTCTGCCATAATAGGAAAGAGGATTCGGCTCATCGTCTTCCACATAAGGCTCCGGCGGCTTTTTTCGGCCGTCAAAAACATAATCAGAAGAGATATGGATCAATAGACCGACATATTTTGTGACCCAGGATGCCAGGTTTTTCGGCCCTTCAACATTGACCTTCCAGGCCGGTTCCCTTTCTGTCTCACAGGCATCCACTGCGGTATATGCAGCGCAGTTGAGTATGATGTCAGGGACGTATTTCCCTATCACCTTATCCACATCTGAGGAACTAGTGATATCCAGTTCATTTAAGGTTAAAGCAAAGACTTCGTGCGTTTCTTGAAGAACCTGTACGCAATCACTGCCCAGTTGTCCGTCACCACCACATATCAGTATTTTCATGTCAAAAGCTTTTTGCAGCAGTAAAACTGTCATCGAATATTTCAAAAATACGATGTAAGCGGGTAATTTCAAAAACAGATCGCACTGGATCCTGAAGCGATGCGATCTTTATGTCACCACCCAGCTTATTTACTGAACGAAGGGAGGCAACAAGACTACCCAATCCGGAGCTATCTATAAAATCTATCGCACCCATATCTATAACAAGATTGACTTGCTTTTCTTTGGCCAATGACCCGACTTTCTCTTTAAAATCCTTAGCCGAAGAGGCATCCAGTCTTCCAGTTAGATTTAATACTTCAACATCATTGATCTTTTCCTCCAATATTTCCATTTTGCATTCCTCCTTTGGAATTGATGATTGATTCCGCGATGCACAACATTATTATCTATAGTGTCTGTTTCTTTTTTTCAGCCAAAAAATCCATAAAAAAAACAATCAAAAAGCCGAGAACAGCAAGACAAAGGGCCTGCGTTACTTCTGCACTCCATTGAGACGGCAAGATGTTGACCTGGGCCGTAACAATCACATTCCCATGGGTGTCTGTCATGCTCTGTAAGGATTGTTTCCAGGGCCAGATTTTTCTCAATGAACCCAACATAAAGCCGGTTAATATGGCTATAGTAAAATTGTAGTATTTATTTAAAAGCCGGCTAAGAAAACGAACGAATGCAATTAATCCTACCCCGGCTCCGGCAGCCACTATGATAAGTGTTAAAAAATCATGGTTATTTACGGCTTCAAGCACATAATGATATTTACCCAAAAGTACGAGGATAAATGCCCCGGATATTCCGGGGAGAATCATTGCACATATGGCAATGGCCCCGCTCATAAATAAAAACCATGGAGTATCCGGTGTAGATGCGGGTACCATGCCAACAAGGAAATAGGTACAGGCCGCCCCCAATCCTACCCATGCGAAAATGGATGGGGTCCATTTTTCAAGATATCGGCTTACGGTAAATAAAGAGGCAACTATCAGACCAAAGAAAAAGGACCATATCAATATCGGCTGGTTCTGAAGAAGCCGGCTCAGAACCCTGGCAAGACTGAAGATGGCCATAAAAATACCCATGCCGACTGCCATAAAAAATCGCCATGAGACATGATTCAGGGCATCACTTAACTTCAAAGAAAAAAGCAATTTAAAAAAAACCAGGTCAAAAGACCTGATGGACTCGATCAATTCCTTATAAATTCCAAGGATGAATGCCATGGTTCCGCCCGAAACCCCCGGAACCACATCTGAAGCGCCCATGCAAAAGCCCTTTAGTGATAATCCAAGGTAAGCTTTGAATGAACGATGAGATTGAGTAGGGCCTTTCATAACAGCTCACTATATTAACCGCTAATGGACGC
>JAYEFH010000212.1:4350-11301 GCA_034658555.1 Thermodesulfobacteriota bacterium
CCCGGAACCACATCTGAAGCGCCCATGCAAAAGCCCTTTAGTGATAATCCAAGGTAAGCTTTGAATGAACGATGAGATTGAGTAGGGCCTTTCATAACAGCTCACTATATTAACCGCTAATGGACGCTGTGAAATTTAATTTTTTTATCATGGAGAAGCAATTTTTCCCTTGCTTTGACGTATAGGCCACATTGTCCATAATTTTCTTAATAATAGCAAGTCCCCTTCCCTTTTCCAAAATATTTTCAAGGTTATCAGCATCAACTGACAAAGAAAGACTTTTTTCTTCCAGCAATTTTGAGTCCATTGAAATTCCTGTATCGCAAATATCAAAAATAAACTTGTCAGAAACAATACTTAACGTTATTTCCACCTGGTGACCTGCTTCAAGTCTATAGGCATGTTTGATGCTATTGGTTACGGCCTCGACAACACAAAGCTCAATCTGAAAAGCCTCAAAAGAAGGAAGTCGCATAGATGAACAAATCCGGCGCACTTTCTTACCAACAGAGGGTACTTCTTTCAGCTTGCTATCAATAACGATTTTGATTACTTTTGGTCTCATTTATCTTGTAGTGTTGATTAGAGATCATAAGGACGAGAGGTTACCTTTTTAATCACCTCAAACAGGTTCTTTGGCTTGATCGGCTTGGGTACATATTCATCCATTCCAGCTTCAAGAAATTTTTCACGGTCACCCTTCATGGCGTGCGCTGTCATAGCCACGATCGGAACGTGTTTCGATCGAACTGAATGCTGAAAGCTCAAAGCTGAAAATTCATCGGAAGAAACTCCATCTTTTGCTTTGAGCTTTGAGCTTTGAGCTTTGAGCTGTTTTTCTCTTTTTCGAATTTCTTTAGTTGCCTCAACCCCGCTCATCTCAGGCATCTGTATGTCCATCAGGATGAGGTCAAAATGTTCTTTTTCAAAGGCATCCACTGCCTTTTTGCCATCAGGCGCCACAACAACCTGATAACCCCGCTTCTCTAATATCCTCGCAGCCAGCTTCTGATTCACGATATTGTCCTCAGCCAGGAGTATGTGCAGTTTCTTGCGGGCTTCCCTGATAAGGTGGCGGGTAATCACCGGAACTCTTTCACCAGAGGGATGCCCTATGGCCATCTTAATGGCATCCAGAAGCTCCGACTGCTTTACCGGTTTGTGCAAATAGCCCGATATCCCTGATTCCTCACAACGCTTTGCGTCTCCTCTTTGACCTGCAGAGGTAAGCAGGATAATTTTCACATCCGCACCAAAAGGCCTCTCCTTGATCCTCCTTGCCACCTCAAACCCATCCATACCTGGTAGTTGGAAATCCAACAAAAGGAGCTCGTAGGGAGCGCGGGCATCAAACGCCTTTTCCATCTCGGCAAGGCCCTCCTTGCCATCCACAGCCTCAACAGGCACAAGACCAAAGGATGATGCCATCTCCCTGATTATCAGGCGGTTGGTGGCATTGTCATCCACAACAAGAACTCGTACGCCAGAAAGATCTAATTCCTTAATACGCGCTATTCCTCCTGATTCCGCACCGCCCAACACGAAACGGGCCGTAAAATGAAAAGTGCTTCCCTTGCCCGGTTCGCTCTCCACCCACATACGCCCGCCCATCATTTCTGCGAATTGTTTGGATATAGCTAAGCCCAAACCAGTGCCTCCGTATTGCCTGGTGATTGAACCATCTGCCTGGATAAAACTTTCAAATATCACATCCATCTTTTCAGGGGGAATCCCAATGCCCGTATCTGAGACTGTGAAATGCAACAAAACGGAAGATTCCTCCTCCTTCTCCGTCTCCACCCGGATGACGACCTCTCCCTTGTCTGTAAATTTGATTGCATTGCCACCCAAGTTGATGATGATCTGCCGCAATCGAACAGGGTCCCCCACCAGAACCGCAGCAACGTCCTGCTTGACGTGACAGGCCAGCTCCAGTCCCTTTTCGTATGCCTTCACTGCCAGTACGTCAGTAGCAGTCTCCATTGTAGTACGCAGGTCAAATTGGATATCCTCCAACTCGAGACGCCCGGCCTCGATTTTAGAAAGATCCAGGATACTGTTCAATAGGTCTAGAAGGGAATCAGCGGATATCTTCACCATCTCCAGATATTCCCGCTGCTCTTTGCTAAGATCTGTGTCAAGGGCCAGATCGGTCATCCCCATGATCCCGTTCATGGGGGTCCGGATCTCGTGACTCATGTTAGCAAGGAATTCACTCTTTAATCTGCTTGCCTCCAGAGCAAGTTCTCTCTCATTTTCAAGCTCCAGTTGTCTCTCAACCAGGCTATCAGCCATTTTATTAAAACCATAGATCAACTTACCGACCTCGTCTTTTTGAACGATTTCTACGCGATGTTCCAGTTTCCCTTCACCTATTGCAGCCATGCCGTGGACTACCGCCTTAATTGGATCGGTTATTTCTTTCGATATAAGGATGATGAGAAATATGGCAAGCACAATACCTGCGGCGGATATCAGAAGCATCCTGTCTCTGGTTGTTTTTTCCATGATCTCCATCCTCTTTAAATTAGAGGCAACCGCTAACAATCCGATATCCTGATTGTTGATATCCTTTATTGTTTGAAAAGCTAAAATGTACCTATTGCCCAGCATCTCCACATCTTTTATTTCAGATGTATCTCCTGTATCTTTACTTAGATGAAGGTATTTTCCCAATACGGGAACTCCATTATTGTCTAAAAAGGTGGATGATATAATCCTGTTTCCCTCCAGGATAAAGCATTCTGTTTCGCCGTTCGTCTCCTTAATATTCCCAACAAGCTTCATATTATTATTCAGTAAATCTCCAACCAATACAGCGCCGACAAGTTCATTCCTGAGATAAATAGGCATTGCCGCCTCAATCATGAGTGCAGAGTTGTCGGATCCATGAAGAAATTCATCATGAAAAATCTTTTTAAGTAGCCCGGGATCAGACTCTATCTCTGTTGATATTACTGATTCCCCATTTATTACTCTTTTAATAAGATCATGCCCGGAGAGATCGGATGCATAAAAATCCGCTTCGTTTCCATGGCATACAATCCGCCCATTTTCGTCAGTGATAATTAACATGGTAATATCATGTTCATGAAATAGACCTGATATATACGTAGCGAGTTGGGACTTCATACCCAGGTTTAGTGCGATTTTGCAGGTATTATCAATAGAGATGGACCGGGCAATAGCTGTTAATCTTTGCTTGTGATTATCGTATATAAGTGAAGCAATTGTAAGATTAGATAGAAGTTCGTTTTTTACCTCCTGTTTTATATACTTATCAAAGGATCCAATGGCATAGAAAGTGGCAATGGACATAGGAAAGGCAAGTATTATCAAAGCTGCAAAAATAAGTTTTGCTCTTAAGCTGTATAGAAGGGGTCTCTTCATATTATTGTTGATTTATCATTGCTCTATTGTTCTATTCTCGCGCCTTCTCCATTCCCTCCTGCCTCGCAAGCTTGGCGAGTAGGCAGGAAAAATTCACGAATAAACGGTTCAGCTTTTCGGCGCCCCACAAACCCAACAAACCCAATAAACCCTGAACCCGTAAACACTTACTTTAAAACAATTTCTTCATAGACAAAATCAGCAGCTCCAAGAATTTCAAATGGGATATTGATGCCAAGCTCTTTTGCTCTGGCCAGATTAAAGACAATAGCGTATTTTTCGGCATCTTCTATGGGGATATCTCCGGCCCTGGATCCTTTTATAATCTTAACCGCCTTGGCGCCCGCCTGATGTCCCATGGCCTTGAAATCCACAGCCGCCCCTCCGAAGATCCCGAGTTTGGAGAAAAAATAATTTAATGCCATGCCCGGTTTGTCGCAGTTCTTAATGGTCCATCTAAAAATATCAGGAGCCGTATATGTTGTGCCTTCAGGCGTCCTGAGCGACAAAGCTGCGGGATAGATTGCGCCGATCTCATGGTCCTCATTTACCCGGGAAATCACCTTTTTGTACTCTGCAAAATCTTCTACTCTTACGAGTTCAAAGACCACGGGCGGAGTTTCTTTCTCAATCTCCTTTTTAAACTGGTTTGTTATTGCATTACCAGTCGGTGAATAATCAGTGATGCCCAAGACTTTCTTGAGCCCAGGGAGGACAGCCTTCATTACACCCAGGGACCTGATCAGATACAGCTTTTCATATACACCGGTGACATTGGCTCCCGGTTTACAACGGCTGTCCATGAAATGTTTCTTCATGTTGTAGCCTTCGGGCTGACCGTTCATGCCGCAGAAAACCACCTGGATGTTGCTGCCTATTAAGGGCATCATAACTTTTTTGATGGCGTTATCATCAATGACGAGGACTATATCGGGCTGAATCTTTTTGACTTTTTCAAGAGCTGATTTACCCCTTTGTTCAATTTCAGCAGGGGTAGTATAGGTCTTTTTGGTATCCATGTAGAAATAGTGAAATTCAACATCTTTGCCTGGTTTCAGGTCAGATTCTTGAAAGGCATTGATTATGCCATCCTCCTGAGGCTGACCACATATGTGCCCTTTTTCATAGCTTTGGATAATGAGAACTGTTTTAGGGGTATCCCCGAAAGCGGCATTACAAAACAAAAGCACAAAAACAACAAACAGACCATTTAAAAATAATTTATTCTTCATGCATCCCCCTTCTTTTTTTTCTTTCCTTATACTGCACCATTTTTTTCGTTTCCCTTAAATTCCAAACCCAACAGGGTTATATCGTCTTGTTGTTCATTATGTTCTCCAAAATTCATTACAGACTCTATGATGCCGTCCAGTATTACGGAAACAGGTTCATCTTTTAATTTTTGCAACTCCATATAAAAACGATCCTCACCATAAAATGATCCCTTTTTGTCTTGATATTCCACTATTCCATCCGTATAGATGATCAACTTGTCTTTAAAACACAGTTGCCTTTCACCCTCGTCAAAGGGAAGGATGCCGCCCATTCCGATAATTGTCCCGCCTTTATCCAATAGCTCCATCGTGCCGTCCGGATGTAAGAGCACAGGAGGAGGGTGAGCGGCATTGCTGTATTTAAGTAGCCCATTTTTTATATTGAGCACATGATAGCTGATGGTAAAAAACTTCTCGAATCGATCTATGGGATACTCCATGTCTAACTCATTAAGAACGTCGGACGGAGATACGATAGTATAGTAAGGTGGAGGTTTTATAGACTTTTTTACTAAATACCCGGTTTGCGGTCTCAGCATCTGGGAGACTGAGACCGATACCATGGCCGAAGGTACACCGTGGCCGCTGACATCAAGCATGTAAACAGCCCAATGATCCTCATCCAGTCGAAGAAGATTAAAAAGATCTCCTCCGATTCTTTGACAGGGCATAAATTTCCACGACACGTCTATGCTTTGGATACCAGGTAAAGTGTCAGGAAGCAGACTTTTTTGGATTTCAGCCGCGGCCTTCAAATCATTATCAAGGCTCTCCTGTTTGTTGAGCAAATCCTGATTGGCCCGGATCATACACTTAGTCAAATTTTGAATCTTTAACTGAGCCCTGACCCTTGCCAGGACCTCTCCCTTGTCGAAGGGCTTAGTCACATAATCAGCCCCTCCTAACTCCAGACCCCTGATTTTGTCTTCTGCTTCCGCCCTGGCCGAGAGGAAAATGATGGCGATGTTGGTAGTGCGATTGTCGCTTTTAATTTCGGAACAGGCATCATAACCGTCTTTATTCGGCATCATAACATCCAACAGTATAAGATCCGGCAATTCGCGAAACGCGAGTTCCACGGCTTCCTCACCATCAACTGCTTCGATTATTTCATATCCCTCATTTTTAAGAATACTGCTAAGAAGTCTTAGATTGAGATCATTATCATCTACTATTAATATTTTTTCAGCCATTTTTCAGCCTTTTCATTGATTATCAAAAAATATCATAAAATTCGGGAAGATAGACAAGACAAAATAATTTTGAAAGACATCTAATATTTTGCTTAGAGAACATATGGTATTTTATCGGCAATCCGGCGTTTTTTCATTAATTATCAGGACAAATCATATGTTTCCGGAGAATGAAAAAAAGTAACAGGCATCTATAAGATATAAAAAATTTCCATTTGTGCGGTTAAAAAACCATGAACCAATATATCCTCTAAATATTCGATAAACCCGTTGTAGGGGCGAACCTGTGTGTTCGCCCGTTGTTTGGGCAGACACGCAGGTCTGCCTCTACAATCGGAACAAATATTGCTTAAAAAATTTATCGAATAAATTTTTAGGTTCGTCTTCTCAGTTTAAAGGCTCATGAACCGGCCCCTTTGAGAATCTCATAGAAAATAAACCCATGGCTTTTGCCTGGGATAATCACCGCTAACATAAAAAATATTAACGGTATAGTGCAATGGCAGGCTCAGTATATTTTATCAGACATGGAGAAACGCATGCAAACGAGCAAAACTACCTTGCCGGAGGCATTGATGTTCCGCTTTCTGAGCTTGGAAAGAGACAAGCAAAAGAAGCAGGGCAAATCATATTAAAAAAGGGGCTGAAGTTTGACGAAGTTCATACTTCCGATCTTACTCGAACCAAAATAACAGCCTTAATCGCATTAAAAGAATCGGGACAGGAAAACATCCCATTTATAGAATCTCCTGAAGTGAGAGAAAGAAACTTTGGTATATTTGCAAAAAATAATAAAAATTTACTCAAAAAATCCTTCGGCTATGAGGATTATGAAAAAAAATTACATTCTCCACTTGAATTTCCGGACTCTGGAGAGACCTTTGAGGATATGTACAATAGAGTTCATAAATACTATTACAATATATTACTCCCAAAGGTTAAATCAGGAAAATCGATTCTGGTTGTATGCCATAAGTATATTATTGAGATGTTTGCCTTGATCTTTGCTGGACTTAAGTTGGACGACTACTTTGATTTTCGTCTTCCCAATGCCAAGCCAATGAGCGAAAAGGATTTAGTTAGTTATATAAAGT
>JAYEFH010000213.1:0-1355 GCA_034658555.1 Thermodesulfobacteriota bacterium
ATTACTTCGATGTTGATTTTGAAAACATATTAATAGCGGGCCTTGGTAACACAACTACCGTCTCCGCTACTGTTACTGCTCATGCCGCCCCGGTCCCCGAGCCCGCTACCATATTGCTCTTAGGCACCGGCCTTCTTGGCATGATCGCCTTTGGCCGTAAGAGGTTTAATAAGAAGGCATAATAAAGCACAATCACGGCATAAAAATATATTCTCCAAAAAATCCCCCGGTCGGTCCCCCTGGTTTTACCGGGGGGTTTTTTTTGCTTATACTTTCTTCAGCAATTCCATGACACTATCATCGACCTGAATAGTCAGTGTCTAAACGAAAAGGCCGTTCATACACAATTTTGAATTCTAAATGTTGAGTTTTGAATTAAAAGAATGACAGGTTAAATTCCGGCATAAGAACAAAGGGACATGGACTCCAACGGTGCTAATCCCCCCAAAATTATAGGGACTTGGCCTCCATAAGTATACTTGCATTTATGCCGCCAAATCCTGAGTTGCAGAATAATATGGATGGATGATCCAAGGCGAGGGATTTTTGTCCGGTTATATGGCCAATGCCGGATTCCGGTGTTGTCAGCCCAACGCTTGGAGGAATCAGGTTCCTCTTCAAGCTTTCAACAGATAAGACCGCCTCAATTACGCCAGCAGCTCCAAGGCAGTGGCCTATAGCTCCTTTCACGGAATGAAAAGGCGGATTGTTTTTGCCCCACAGAGTGGTAAATGCGCGTATCTCCATAGCATCGTTATGGCGGGTACCGGTAAGGTTGAGAGGAAAGCGCCATCAGACTTGCAAAACCAGCCAGCACAAATCTGCTCAATATATCTATACCAATCACAACGACCGTTTTTGCATTACCACTAATAATCCTGTGTACCCCTTGGATTACAGCTATTGTCCCGGATGCACAGGCAGCGCTGATTGTATTGACAGGACCCTTAAGGCCAAGTTCTTTTGCTATATAACCTGCTGTATCACAAGGTTGGCCTGGCCTGGGACCGGCTGACCCGGCAAGGAATTCGTCCGGAGCCCCTTTTGTGATGGCCAGAATAAGGGTGGTGTTATCCGGAATCAAGGGACTGTCAACAAGAAGCAATTTTATCAAAGATTGAAGGCGTTTTGCAGTTCCCGGTTCTCCTTCAAGGCTCTCTATCAACCCTACCGGCCATTTACTGAGGGAATCGTCTGATTTAAGACAGGCAAGGGCAGAGCGTCCTTCCATCAGTCCGCTCCACGTCTCGTCTAAATTGCCAAGAGAAGTTATCGCTCCAGCGGCCACAACAGCTACTGATTTCATTTCAGCTTGCCTTCTTTCCACTTCTGCCGAAAATTCTCAATCCAGGCAG
>JAYEFH010000213.1:1455-2639 GCA_034658555.1 Thermodesulfobacteriota bacterium
AAATGGCCCTGAAAGCTGGGAAAATCAGGCTGAAAGACAAACGTACCATTCACGGATATGTCTTCACCTCTATCTACTGTATATTCAGTTAGAGATTCCAATAAAGCCTGTTCTATTGAATCAGTATTGGGGTTTTTCATCAATTTAGACCATGCCTATCCGATTAGCACAGGCTCGTCTGATTTTGCAGGATCGTATATCCCTAAGCGCTTTAGGGTCCGGCGGTAAGATCATACCCCAAAGCCACCAACCTGTGTTAACCGGATAGGCATACTATGAACTTAGCGCCCTTCGGGCGACAGTTACGATTTAAGAAAGGTCCTCCGACAGCAAAAAACTCCGAAAGCCGAGAGCAAGAGGTGAAAGAACCCGCTGATTATGCCATATCAGATAGAACTGTCGGCTAAGTTGTACCCCTTGCAGGACAGGGGCGTGTAACAGGCCGTGCTCCAGATCGTCTGCCACGGCACGGCGCGAAATAATGGAGCACCCAAGCCCTGCCCTTACCGCCTGGCGGATTGCTTCAGTACTTCCCATCTCGGCCACAATTTGAAAGTCGCTGAGCTGCAAATTTCCTGCAGACTGTAGGGCATGCTCCGTGGCCAAACGCGTGCCAGACCCCTTTTCTCTCAGAACAAAGGGTTCGGATGCAAGATCTTCTATAGACACCTGCCTGCAATCAGCAAGGCGGTGACCAGAAGGTACGATCAAGACCATGTCATCGTGAAAACGGGGTTCAAAGCTGAGGCCTTTTTTCTGGACAACAGCCCCTACCATCCCGAGTTCCAATTCACCATTGGCAACAGCAGCAACGATTGCAGCCGTATCCGATATACGCAATATCACCTTAATATTGGGACGCCCAGCCTTGAATCTACCGATCACACCCGGAAGAATATACTGCCCTGGGATATTACTGCCTCCAAGATCCAGGCTGCCCTTTTCCTGCCCTAAAAACATTATAATTTCCCGTTCAGCCTGGAGATTAAGTCTTAATATTTGGCGCGCAAAAGGATAAAGAACTTCGCCGGCCTTGGTTGGCGTTACATCTTTCCCACTTCGATCGAACAATCGAACACCCAAAGTCTCTTCCAGGACCCGGATGTGACCGCTTACTGTCGGCTGGGTGAGGTGAATCTCGTTGGCTGCCAGGCTGAAGCTGCGATTTTCCCACACAGCCAAAA
>JAYEFH010000214.1:0-2636 GCA_034658555.1 Thermodesulfobacteriota bacterium
GTTTGTCTGATGCTCCAATTCGGCCATTTCTGCCAGAGATGGCAGGTCTGACAAATCCTTTAATTCAAATACCTCCAGGAACTGCCGGGTCGTGCCATAAAGTAACGGGCGACCGGGAAGATCCTTTCTGCCGACAATTCTGATGATTTTTCTGTCGAGCAGGAAACGCAGGGTGCCGCTGGCGTCCACTCCTCTGATACTTTCAATTTCCGCCCTTGTTGCCGGCTGTCTGTATGCCACAATGGCAAGCGTCTCGAGGGCTGCCCTGCTGAGTCTTACCGGACTTGATCTCTTAAGCCTGAGTACCCAGCTTCGCAAATTCCTGCGGGTCTGAAGACGAAATCCCCCTGCCACATCCTTGAGTTCAAAACCGCGTTTTTCTTCGTTGTACTCACCCTTGAGGACCTTCAATGCAGTGATTATCGCACCTCTGTCATATTCCGGCAGGAGCTGAGTAAATTTCTTCAGACCAATAGGCCTGTCTGCTACCAATAACATGGCCTCAAGAATAGATTTTAGACTATGCCGGGTGGCTGCCATAGAATCGTTAAGAGAGAAGGCGTCTCGGTGACAATTACGTTTCTTCCACTACCACGGTTCCACTGACCTTGATGTCCTTGCCGTTATCATCAATAAAGGAGAGATAAGAGCCTTGGATCTCTATCTTGAAACGGCCTTCCCAGTCCCTGATCACGTTTCCACTGCAATCATAGAGGGTCACCTTTCTCTTGATCCCGATGATGTCTGACTTGATGTGTTTTATGCTTTTTTTCTGCCTTTCAGTACACGCAGGCATACTTAACATAATTATTATTAAGACAATGAAAAAAACGAGCCGTTTTATCTCCATACGCCTAAAGATCATTTAGCTTTTTCCTATCCCAATTCTATGGCTTGAGCCTTTTCAACACCGTCCTCCTGCAGGAGACGGGAAAGGACATCCGGCCCTACAGAATCATCCGTGGTCAGAAGTATGACATTCCTATGATGGTCCGGATCCTGTCCTACCTGCATTTGGCCTATGTTAATATTCGCCTCTCCCAGGGTGATTCCGATCCGGCCGATTACCCCTGGACGGTCTTGATTGTAAATGAGCAACATATGTCCCTCAGGCACAGCCTCCAGGCAAAAATTATTGATTCTGACAAGACGGGGTTCTTTTTTGCCGAATATGGTTCCTGCCAAAGTATTGGTGCCGTCGGCGGTCTTTACAGTGACGGTGAGGAGACTGGTAAAGTCCTCAGATGTCTTGCTCTTGGATTCCGTAACTTTTATACCTCGTTCTTCAGCAAGTACAGGGGCGTTTACAAAATTTACTTCTTCACTGAGTATTGGGGAAAGGAGGCCTTTGATTATTGATATGGTAACAGGCGCGGTGTCAAGGTTTGCTATATCCCCCTGATAGTAAACGGTTACCTCCTCCAAAGGTGCGGTGGTAAGGTAGGCATGGAAGGTCCCCAATTTATCAGCAAGACTGAGGATAGGGGTGAGCTGAACCAGGGTCTTTCCGCTGACTGATGGCATATTTACGGCATTTTTTACCTCACCCTTTGTGAGATAATCCGAAATTTGCCTGGCAACAGCCACGGCAACATTTTCCTGCGCCTCAACCGTAGAGGCGCCGAGATGAGGTGTACAGATAAAATTGTCCAGGGAGAATAGCGGGTGTTCTTTACTTGTAGGTTCTGCTTCGAACACATCCAGAGCAGCACCTGCCACCTTTCCCGACTTCATGGCTTCGTATAAATCCTGTTCGTGGATTATACCGCCACGGGCACAGTTGAGCACCATGACCCCATCTTTCATCTTATTGAAAAGCTCGGCATTGACAGACCTCTTTGTCTCTGCTGTCAAAGGGGCGTGTATGGATATGTAGTCAGCTCTTGCAAGGACATTGTCAAGATCGGTCAACTCCACCCCAAGTTTTTCAGCCATTTCCGGACGTATGTGAGGGTCAAATGCCACAACTTGCATTTTGAGACCTTGAGCAAGCTGTGAAACAATGCTTCCGATCCTGCCGATACCTATAATTCCAAGGGTCTTTCCTGCCACCTCTTGACCTGAAAAACGCTTTTTCTCCCACTTGCCCGACTTCATTGAGGCGGTTGCCTGGGGAATGTGGCGTGAGAGTGCCATTATCATAGCTATGCTGTGCTCTGCAGCGGAGTTGGTGTTTCCCCCCGGAGTATTCATTACAACGATACCCCGTTTGTTGCAGGCAGCAATGTTGACATTATCAAGGCCTGTACCGGCCCTTCCCACAACCTTCAACTTTTTGGAAGCATCCACTACTTCCCGGGTTACCCTGGTATTGCTACGAATCACCAGGCCATCAGCGTCTTGAATGACCTCCAGAAATTCCTCGGGCGAAAGCCCGGGACGCTCTTCCACATCAAGCCCTGCGGCTTCAAAAATTTCAATTCCATCCCTTGCTATAGGGTCAGTTACTAAGACTTTCATGTATTATTCCTTGCCCTTTCAAAAAAATAAAATCCTCACATTTATTACCGTCTTGGAGGCACAAAGTCAAAATCCTCACTTAGGAACGTACAATAAATAACTTGAACAAATTAACGTTTTTTTTGCCGTCTTCTTCGTTGCTCGTCGATCACATAACCCGTTATGCTCGCTCCTCG
>JAYEFH010000215.1:0-2631 GCA_034658555.1 Thermodesulfobacteriota bacterium
GGTAAAAGATGGTTTGGCTCTGAAGGCCCCTCTGCACCTCACTTGGTCATGTTATCAAAATCAAGATGTGGCATGTGGAAAATGCGATTCTTGCCTTCTGCGAATCAGAGGCTTTGCCGCAGCAGGAGTACCGGACCCTATACGATATGCTGATATAACTGTTTGAGGATTCAGATTTCCAACAAACCCAACAAACCCAACAAACCCAACAAACCCAACAAACCCAATGAACCCAATGAACCCAATGAACCCAACAAACCCCAACGAGGTCTTTTCCTGTAAACTTTGCGGCCACTGTTGCCATGGAGAGAGTACTGTTTCCCTGTCTCAGGCGGAGCAAAAGGCCATAGTGTCCTTTTTGGACCTTGATCCGGCCGACTTTCTCCAGAAATTTTGCGTGAAAAAAGGTAACAGGATAGAAATGAAAATTGTTGACGGCCATTGTATCTTTTATGGCGATGATGGATTTTGCAAAATTCACGAGGTCAAGCCCTTTCAATGTAGGAGATGGCCCCTTCACCCGAGCATACTCGGAGATCAGAAGGCATGGGATGCCATAAAGGCCGACTGCCCGGGATTTGATGAGGAGGCAAGCTACGAGGATGTCTGTGAGCTTGTCAGGAGAGTAAATTGTGTCTGAACGAAAAGACCGTTCATACACAATTTTGAATTTAAAAAAGGAAGTAACATTAATATGTTAATTGTCCATAGCTTAAATTGAGAAAACAAAATTTGAGGTTTCCGTTCAGGCACTAAATAATGGATATTGAAAGAGTCAAACAACATGCGTTTGTATGCTGCCCCTTTGATTTACTGGTAAATAAGCACCTTCCCAGACTACTGAAAGAACACATTAACCCCGAAATAGGACTAAACGGTGAAATCCTGGACCGATTTCAACGACCCAAATTTAAAAAAATAGCAAATATTCTCAAAAAAGAGGGCCTGATCTGTACTATCCATGCGCCCTATTCAGACCTTTCCCTGGGGGCGATAGATCGAAAAATCCGAAAGATCTCTGTAGAGAGGATAAAAAAAGCATTGGATCTTGCGTTTTTGTTTGAAGCAAGGTCTGTAGTATGCCATACCGGCTTCGACCATAGACACTATTTTAATTTAAAGAATCGCTGGATAAAAAATGCCATAGAATCTATGACTATTCTTTTGGAGTATGCATCTCCATTGAATATTCCTCTGATGCTCGAAAATGTGTATGAGTTAGATACGGGGATACATAAGGAGATCTTCCGCGAAATTAAATCACCGCTTCTCGGATTCTGCCTGGACTTCGGCCACCAGAAAGTGTTTTCAAAAACCAGCCTGAACAAATGGCTGAAAGACCTGGAAGATCGACTGGGTCAGATCCATCTCCACGATAACATGGGAGTGCATGACGACCATCTCGCTATTGGAGAAGGAGTTCTTGACTTTGACAGCCTTTTTTCGTGGCTTTATGCTCAGAAGAAAACCCCTATTCTAACCCTTGAACCCCATGAAGAAGAGGCTGTAATACCTACCTTGAAAGGACTTGCCGGATTGCTTGATACTTATCCGATAATACCGGATTGTGCATGACAAATTTTCAATCAGCTCTCACCGAATTACTCTGTAAAAAATCCTTGAGCAGGCTTCCGCCAGAAATGCTATGGAACCGACCTAAGCTGTTTCACTATGGTGTTAATTTTATCCCTGGCACTGGGACTGAGATTGTCGAATTGTACTCCCATGCCCTGCTTCTGATTTTCAGAAGGCACACTTCGGATCCAAACCACTTTGGCCTTTACATGGATTGGGTAATCACACGCAGGTAGCAGAAATTCCAATCTCAACCAGGTTTCTGGTTTAAGTGGTTTTGTGGTTGCTATGAACATTCCACCATTACTGATGTTATCAGCAAAGTTTGTAAAAAAGCTGTCTGTAGTGTGATAATTTATCCGAATGACTGTTGATATCCTGGATGATATCCTGGATGTTTTGCTATGCCTGTTCTGTGAAGTTTCTTTTTTCATACTATTCCTCTGATAAACCTTGCGGTAATCTCTATGCCGAGTTATATATTTCCCACTTTTTTGACCAAAGGATATCTTTAAAAGAGAGGACTTCGAAAATGTCTAAGGTATGTGAAATATGTGGTAAACGTCCAACCACCGGCTGCAACGTAAGTCACGCAAACAATCATACTCGCAGACGCTGGCTACCGAATTTGCAAAGGGTATGGGCGGTTGTAAATGGACGGACAAAGCACATTCGTGTCTGCACCCGCTGTATTCGCTCCGGCAAAATAATCAAGCCCTCATAATTAGTGTCTGAACGAAAAGACTGTTCATACACAATTTTGGATTCTAAATGTTGAATGAGGAGTGAGCATAACTGGTTATGTGATCGACGAGCAACGAAGAAGACAGCAAAAAAGACATTAATTTGTTCACCTTATTTATTGTACGTTCCTTAATATGTTAATTGTCCACGACCTAAACTGAGAAAACAAAATTTGGGGTTTCCGTTTAGGCACTAATTAGGTCGAATTGAGGAATTAAAATCAAGACACATTCAATCCTTTAATTCCTAAATCCCTCTTCTTAAATTGAGCTGGTTTACCCAGGTGAAACGCGCTCTACCAGGTTCACACCC
>JAYEFH010000216.1:0-2622 GCA_034658555.1 Thermodesulfobacteriota bacterium
CTTCCCCTTGCCATGAATTGATCTAGCCTCCCTCTCTCTTTGACTCCGCCTTGGCAGAGACCATCTCCACAAACTGAGGAGAAACCTCATATCCTATCTTTTTAGCCTTCTCAAGGTGATCAAGGGACAGGTCATAAGCCCCATGGTAGTAATAGGCAACCGCAAGGTTATTGTGAGCGACCCCAAATTTAGGGGCCAGACTGATGGCTTTTTCCCCGGCTGCAATAGCGCTGTCCAAATCATCGAGCTCCACGTTGACAGTGACGAGATTCGCCAGGACAGTAATCATTTCCGGTTTGATCTCAATGGCCTTATTAAAATATTCCGCGGCATCTTCCCATCTATGCATATTGATGTAGGCCGCGCCTATATTAGCCATGGCCTCAGTAGACTCGGGACGAATTTTGAGCGCCTCTTTGCTCTCGGTTATACCATCCTCAAGTCTACCCATCTGGAAATAAAGTGTGCTCAGGTTGAGTTTTATCTCGAAAGACAACGGATCAAATTTCAGGCCGTGCTTAAACACACTTTCCGCATCGTCCAGTCTTTCGGCATTCTGATAGACCATGCCAAGCCTGAGGGCCGCAATGACGGATTTCGGATTATTCTCCATCTCTTTTTCAAGGTCTTGAATCAATTGGTTCCGCCGGGTGGAACCATCTCGCTCCGGACGGGTCATAAAAGCCTCCTTATATTTGAACATACAAATAATTTTTCTGACATAAATTTTTAATTATAACATATTATTGCTATCAAAGCATCCTCTGGAATTTGAAAGATGAACGTCGAACATCGAATGTTGAATGGGGGAAACGGCTGAAAAGTAACAGAAATAGCCATTGAATGTTCGGTAGTTTGGTCTTTGTTTTTTTATTCAACGTTGGACGTTCGATGTTCGATGTTCGATGTTCGATGTTCATTTGATCATTTGATCATCTCTTAAATGAAAGTCCTGGATAGCCTCGTATAGCTCTTGCGCGTGACTTCCCAAGTTTGCCTGTATTATGGAAAAATCCCCCGGATCTTCTTTCGCGTATACGTCCAACAGCGGATAAAAAAGCCCTGTAAGCTCTTCCCTGTCAAAGTCTTTAAACAGAGAAAGCAAGTCCCTGACCTGACCAAGGCCGTATCTGCCATCGGCCTCCATGATCCGCAGGCCCTCGAAGAACCCTCGTATTAAAGCATCCACCGAGAAACCACCGGCCCAGGCCCGGACACCCACGCCATCGAATCTATCCAGCCGCATTCTGATTGACAGGTTCAAGAAAAAATATGTCAATGCAACCAATGGATCGATGGTATCCTTTGATGAAAATAACGATATTGGCTCATATTTCCTGGCTGTCGTAAGTTTAACATCAATGATTCCATCCTTGCTCCTGACTATGAAATCACCGGCCGCATGATGCCATGGATAGATCTGCTTAAAGTCGCGGGTATCATAATAAAGGGTGAGGATCTTCGAGGCCTGTCTGAAAATTTCAAATCCTTGCTCTTTTGACGCGAACCAGTACCCTTTTCTCAGGTCCCAGATGCAAATCCCTTGTTTTTCGCCCTTTTCATCCATTGAAAGATGCCATTCGTAATAGTTTTCAAACCATTCTGTTAAAAACATGGACAGGGATTCGTTGCCTTGATCAGAGTGAACCTTGACATCTCCCTCAAAGTGCGGCACAGGCAGATAAGGAAGGGCGAATGTTGAATTCTGGAATTTAAGCAGATCAAATTCATGCTTCAGCCATGCCTTACCCTTCGCAGAAACAGCAGTGCTGACACACATCTTCATTGACCGCCCTCGGCAGAATACTTCTACACTTGCCAAATGGTACAGTGCCCCATGCTTTTCAGTGCGAATCAGTATTTCACTGATACTGTCAGGGCCGATATCACTCCTTAACTGCTCACGAAGGACTGCAGTCAAAGGTCTCCCATGATCCCTCAGAATAAAATCTTTAATTGCATCGAAATAGTTACCCAGAGTCAGGAAGGGATGTCTTTCTCCATCACTGATCAAAAAAGGCCGCTGAAGATCGTCAGCACCAACAGGGATATCTACTTTTGGTGCAGAGAAAAAATATTTGATGACCATTATTTACTTACCGCCTCTAATGCCATAGTGATAGGTGTTTAGATAGAAGGCTGAAGGTTGAGAGTTAATAATTGACCTTCAGCCTTCTATCTTCTACCTTCTACCTAATGAAAACTTCCCAAAACCCTATTATAACTGAACCTGAACTCCTCTGCCTGGTATGCGGAGGTCCGGCCCGCATTGATGGGAAATGACACAATGCTCGAGTGATCTGCAAGGTTTGCGGACAGGAATTTCCAGCCAGGCTTTACAGGGATGATATAGAAAAGCTAAAGGATATGATCATATGTCAATGGAATGATGAGCAAATCTGAAATGTATCAAAAAAGTAAAGCCCGCCATATATGGCGGGCTTTTAGATTCAGTCTATGTCTATCTGTTTTATGTTGAAGCCTGTTCCTCTCTGACCGAAATTGCAACCTTGTGAAGCACAGTAAGTATCAGTGCCCCAATTCCCCAGATGGCCAAGGTAATGGAAATCTCCGGGAAGGTGGCCGAGTATTCTATGATCCTATGAAAAGGATTAGGTATAA
>JAYEFH010000217.1:0-2616 GCA_034658555.1 Thermodesulfobacteriota bacterium
AGGTTCATTCCAACTTGCGCGGTAATCCTGAACATGCCCACAATATTTTCAGAATCAGCACCGTCATGTATGACCTTGTAATATCTCTGCTGCACCTCTGTAGGATGGGTGCCGCCGGTCCATGAGCTGTCATCCGTCCAGGAGGTGCTGGTATCAGATGCCGTGACTGTATCCACAACAGAAAATGCGCCCGCAAAATCATCCTTTATGGCAATGTCATAGGTCTCACCAGACTCACTTCCCCATGTAATGGTTATGTCGCCTGTACCCTCCCAGTCCTGGGTAATGCCGGTAATGCTGCATCCTTCTTCGCAGGCATCTCCTATGCCGTCACCGTCCGAATCGAGCTGATCCGGATTAGGCGTAAACGGGCAGTTGTCTCCAGGCTCACCTGGCGCAGCTTTTGCCAGGGATGTGAGATCCTGATCCCAGTATGTTGAGCCGTCGTCGGCAACAAAGAGGTAACCTGAAGATATATCGGGCAGGTAAACGGTCAATGTCTGACCTCCGTCATAAGTGACCGTCAGGGTCTCACCATCAGCGATGGATATGCAACTGCAGTCATTGGCATCCACATATAGGTAGAAGCATGAGAGATTGGTGTCGGCCTCATTATCAGAGAAAGACTGGTAATGCAGGCTATACCAACCGAGTGTCACGCCGCTGAATGTGCCGAACCAGATAAAACTCTGGTCATTGGGATTTTGGGGTATGGTAGATGAGACATCCTCCACATCCATAAGCTCCATGCCTGTTGTGGAAGGTTCGCTGACTCCCTCATCCAGGACCCCGTCATTGTCGTCATCAGGATCACAGACATCTCCCATGCCATCTGCATCATTATCTTCCTGACCGGGGTTTGACATTTCAGGGCAATTGTCAACCATATCGGCAATTCCGTCTCCATCACTGTCTTTGGAAGATGTATTGAGGGCCAGCGCCCCTACTGCCGTTGAATATATATCGCTGTTAAAACTTCCATCCGCATCCTGGTTGGCATTTAGGTAATCAAGGGCATCTTGAAGCCCGCTGTAGGCTGGCTCCACATCCAATATGGCCATAAAGGCATGGGCTGTTTCAAAGACAGTAGATGATCCTTCGCCGAATCCGCCATCAATATTTTGTTTGGTTTTCAGCCAGTCAATCGCTCCATCCAGTTGGGAATCCACATTGTATGTGTCGCTGTATTCGGAAAGAGCAAGGGCAACATCGGATGTCAAATAAATACTGTCGTGATCTGCGCTCAGTCCATATGAGCCGTTTGCCTTCTGTTGCGAAGTTATGTAACTTATGGTAGGCGAAATAACGCCTGGATTGATATATCCTGCTGCTTTCAGACCAACCAGCGCCAATGCTGAGTGATAAACGTCGCTTTCATAATCGACATCAAACCCAAAGCCACCATCACTATTTTGCGCTCCGACGACCGTATCCAGATCATCTGTCGTGTCCTTACCGGCAGGAAATATGGATTCGATCTTTCTGGAGTGATCCTCTACGCCCCCGATTTCGTAATTGGCTATAAAATTTACCCCCCTTTGATACGCATCCCCGGTCCTTCCAAGGGAGTGGAGGGCCTTGAGAGCTTCTGTCGTCTCAAAAAAGATGGTGGCTGGATCAGACCCCCAGGAGCCGTCAAAATTTTGTGCGCTTTCAAGGTAATCTCCCGCCTCCGAGGTCCCGGCCTGTGCGGCTGTGTGGAAGCAGCAAATAAAGATACCCAGCAAGAGAAAAGCCGAGAGAAAAGCCTTTAGTGTTTTATTTTTTCGCATCTTAATGCTCCGATTTCATATAGATTATTACGAAAACCCTCTATTCCTAACCTTTGCTACTTCTATATAGTGCCTGAACGGAAACCCCAATTTTTGTTTTCTCAATTTAAGTCATGGACCGTTAACATATTAAGATTATTTCCTTTTTTAATTCAAAATTCAAAATTAAGAATTCAAAATTGTGTCTGAACAGCCTTTTCGTTCAGGCACTATATAGCTTCAAACCACTCTTACTCCGGTTTCCAGTATTTCCCGGACGAGCGGATCTTTTTCTGTAAAATCTTTCGTCCGAAATGGAATAGGTGCCAGATCGCTGCTGACAGAAAGAGTTATTCGCCTGATTTTGCTGCGATCACGGATGCGCACTCCGTCAAAAGCATCGGACACTAATGCAATGTCTATGTCACTCCACGCATGAGACAACCCTTTGGAATAGCTTCCGAATATTATTGCACGCTGTATGTGTATTTTGTTTTTGTCCAACTCTTTGATATATTGATCTATGATTTTACGGATTCTAACAGGGATTTGATCCATCTGTATTGCTCCTTTATTTTTTCAAAATACTCTTCAGCGTATTCCCTGGTGCAAATCTTATAAAATTCCTGTTTGTATTCGGGATACCTTGTCTCTATGTTGAAGTCATTTACTTCATCAAGAAACACTTTCTTATCCATATTCAACGGCAGAGTAGTTTTTTCCGCCAGCTTGACGAGATTATGTGTCTTTGGCGGCAATCGATTGGCGTTATCCTTAACATAAAGTGCTTTCAGAGCTTTTTCCAAGACCAGATGACCCACAAATAAACACCAGTCGTATTTTCCAGCGGCAAACAAGCTCTCAG
>JAYEFH010000218.1:0-2609 GCA_034658555.1 Thermodesulfobacteriota bacterium
CCATCTCTTTATATGCAGCATACATATCTTTCTTGACAACATGCGGACGAACTATCTCTTCGATAAAACGACTGATTTTTCGGGGTCCAATGACTGCCCGTAAGCCGTTATAGACCTCCTCGTCTATAGTCAATGTGAGTTTCCTTTGCATCGCACATATCTCCTCAGATATTATACGTATAATACACGTGTATCATGCATGTGTCAAGAGACCGAAAATATTTTTTCTGGGCAGAATGCGGAGCTGAGCGAAGTCTTGGCGGGCTCAAGCCGCAGGCTTGTAGTCCGTTGAGACTTTCGCTCCAGCGGATTTGTTCGGGTGTGCGAATCAGCGCACATCCGAATAAATCAGCGGTAGGGAGCGATAGCTCAGCTCCGCATTCGGGCGTGCGCAGCACGCCCGAACGCCCCGAATGACAGTTTTTTGAAACCGCGCGCGGTTTCAAAAATACTTGTCGATTCGATTGTTAGGCTGTCCCGAGTATCTGTTTTATAGCGTCGTCCAAGTCCTTTCCCGATGGGAGGTTTGGGCCAGAAATGAAGCGATCTGCAAACTCTTGCAGTTCAAATCTGAGCTGCCTCTTGATTTTGATTGTTCGCTGTTTACCTCGGGGAGGCTGCGATGACAGTTCGTACGTATGCACGGTGAGAGTGTGCTTTCCTGCCTTCTGAACAGTAGGAATATCACTGCCAATAATGTCCTCGAACTTCCCATAAACAATTTCCGGCACGATGAAGTAGAGTCCTTTCTTGACCATGTCTGATCGGGAATAGACCAGACCCTTACGGATAATTTGGGGAATGAGTCGTTTGTGGACATTAGCCCAGTTCATACCGTGGCAGGAGGAAGAAATGGTCTTTGTGGAGGCGGTGAGGTTCTTGTATGAGTGCCAGCAATCCCGGTAATTGCCAGTAATGTCGATACTCTGTACTTCAATTCCAACGTACTCTTTCAGTTTACCATTTTGCACTCTGGCCAAAACCCAATCCATGGACAGGCTGCGGCCAATCTTGACCTCTTTTCCCGATGGTTGGCCAAGGGCAACTATGCATGTGCCCTTCTTGTCGCGAACAGGGATGAACTGTTCGTACGTGAGAAACTGACAACGTGGGCCAAAGGCATCTTTGGCTACCGCTCGAATGGCCTTGAAGTCCTTTTCGTAAAATCGGTTGGGACAGATAATACAGTCACCAAAAGGGCTTGTGACACTACACGTGCCGTACACTATACTCTGGTCGTGGTTTGTCTTCATGCAAGGCTTGTTCAAGAATGGGCAGGCTCCAAGGTCCCACAGCGAACGACAAGCCTGCGTCGTGTCGTTCGGTGAATATCCGAATATTTCAATCAGATCCTTTGTTGGTCTTTTAGGCATGAGTAAGTTCTCCGTGTAAGGCATTGCGGACACTCAAGCCTATCGCTCTGGCGAGTAGAGCCGGAACGGCATTGCCGACTTGTTCATATTGCTGAGTTACTGTTCCCGTGAAATGGTGCCGATCTGGGAAAGACTGAATTCTTGCTGCTTCTCGTACAGAAAGAACTCTATCTTCAAACGGATGAAAGAAGCTGCCCCAATGCGGATCGCACTTGGTCAGTACTGTCGAACACAAAGCGTCAGGGTGAAGCCTGCCATAACGCTTTGTATGGTCACTTCGTCTGGCGCGTTTCAATCCATCCGGCAACAGCTCAAATGGGATGTCTCTCCAGCTCCCTCCTTGGGGAATGTGCTTGAGACGCTCAAGATTGATGGATGCAAGTCGATTGCAGAAATGGCTCGTGATTGAGTCAGACTGCTCACGGAGATATTCTTCGTAATCTGATTGTGGAGGTTCTGCGTATTCAAAAATTCCCGATGAATCCTTTGGGGAAATGCTGGGTAGTCCGGCAAGTGCCAAACCTACGGTGTTGGCCGGTTTCAGGGGCTTGTCGAACAACGGCATTGGAGAAAGGCAAAGCTCCTTTGCTCCTGTAAAGTTGGCTGTAGCTTCCGCATCGTATTCAGGACGAGGGAACTCAACTGGGCCGTGATCCTTGGTCGCAAGAAAAATTGTACGGAACCGCATTTGAGGAACGCCATAGTGTCCGGCGAACAGGATACGGTGTTCAACAGCGTATCCTAGGGCTTCAAGTTCTTTGTAGATTTGATCAACCACAGTACCTTTGCCCATCGAAATAATGCCCGTAACGTTTTCGATAAGAATGCATTTGGGGCTAAAGACATCCGCTGCTCGGATAAATTCTTTGAATAGATGGTTCCGGTCATCATCAAGGGTGCGAATTGGCGCATTGATCGAAAACCCCTGACAGGGCGGACCTCCGGCAAGGAGGTCGAGTTCACCAGACCGAAGACCGGACGTTTCTAGAAACGTCCGGTTTGATACTTCACGAATGTCATCAACTATGACCGGTGTGTCAGGGTGATTGAGTTTGTAGGTTTCTGCATACTGGGGGATATGCTCATTTGCTAAGATGGGCTCAAATCCAGCCATTTGCAGCCCACAGGAAAGACCGCCTGCACCCGCAAAGAGGTCGACCAGAGTCAGCTTGTTGGGTTTGTCTTTATACATCGGCCTTGTTTATCATTTTTGCGATAGGGAAGCAAGATCGTTGT
>JAYEFH010000219.1:0-11151 GCA_034658555.1 Thermodesulfobacteriota bacterium
ATGTAAGACGACATATTGGCCCTATTTTACCATAGCAACTATTTGCGCCATTGCTCTCTCAAGCTCGGCTATAGTAGTACTTATCCATAGCTGGAAAAAGACGATCACAGCTTGCCCTCTGAAGGCTCAAGAGAGCCTTCAGAACTGCGTCACAAAACTCGCCTGCGTTTATATGAAATATCCAGAAATTCCAGGGGCGGTTTGACTTTTTTGAATAATCTAAGTATCCTCAGTGGCCGCGAGAGTAAAGAGGGAGGGCTTTTTTATGTCAACGCTGGTAGTAGTGGGAACGCAGTGGGGTGACGAAGGCAAAGGGAAGATAGTAGACATCTTGACAGAATATGCCGACGTCATAGTGCGTTTTCAGGGTGGTAACAATGCCGGCCATACCCTGGTAGTGGATGGCGAAAAATTTATTTTTCACCTGATTCCTTCCGGGATTTTAAATGATGACAAGCTCTGTCTTATTGGGAACGGAATTGTAATTGATCCGTCAGTCTTTATTCAGGAGCTTGAGGGGCTTGCCTCAAGGGGTAGGCCTGTAACCGCCGACAGATTGCGGCTCAGCCCAAACGCACATTTAATAATGCCATACCACAAGGCCATGGATCATGCCGGAGAGGCTGCGAAGGCCGAGGGGAAAAAGCTAGGGACCACGGGACGGGGTATAGGGCCCTGCTATGATGACAAGATAGTCAGAAATGGAATTAAAGTAGCTGACCTTCTTGACCCTGCGCTCTTTAGAGAAAAACTCGAGGATAACGTAAAAGAAAAGAACTTCTATCTGACTAAGTTGTTGAATGCCGATCCTCTTGATCCTGAGACCATTTATGGTGAGTTTCAGGATTATGCCGAGCGTCTCGCCCCTTTTATAGACAATGTCTCTGTATTGATAAATGATGCGCTGCATAAAGGGAAAAACGTGCTGTTTGAGGGTGCTCAGGGTACTCAGTTGGACATAGATCATGGGACTTATCCCTTTGTCACGTCCTCTAATACCGTAGCCGGGGCGGCCTGCTGTGGGGCGGGAATAGGTCCCAGCAAGATTGATGGAGTGCTGGGAATTTGCAAGGCATATACTACAAGGGTAGGTGCCGGTCCTTTCCCCACAGAATTGGAGGATGCGGTGGGAGACCATTTACAGGAAAAGGGGGCCGAGTTCGGTTCAACTACAGGCAGGCGCCGTCGCTGTGGATGGCTTGACGGTGTGGTATTGAGGGACGCGGTCAGGATCAATGGACTGGATGGGCTGGTTATCACAAAACTTGACGTGTTGAGTGGACTTGCTCAACTTAATATTTGCACTGAATACAATATCTCAGGAACCAGACATACCTGTATGCCTGCCAATATTCGGGAGGTCGAGTCAATAAAGCCGATTTATAGGACACTTTCCGGCTGGCAGAAGGATCTCAGCCAAATGAGATCATTTGATGATTTATCTGAAGAGACCAAGGATTATCTCAAGACCATAGAGGATATGGCTGAAACACCCATAATGCTGATCTCAGTGGGTCCTGGTAGGGAGCAGACCATTCTTTTGAAAAATCCTTTTGAATAACCAAAACAAAATAAGGCATCTTTCATTTTTAGGTTTATGCTTTTTAAAAGAACTTCACGCAAAGGCGCAAAGAAAATCAAGGAAAAATTGCGCCTTTGCGCCTTTGCGTGAAATATTCCTTTCATTGGGATAGGTGCTAAAGAGCTTGACTAGGTTACGATATGGAAATAACATACCATAAAGCAATTGTAAAAGGGCTGGTTTGCGCTTGGCTGGCTGGATTTGTTGTTTGGCGCTTTTCTGAAAAAAGGAATTTCTATATTATAAGTTTGGTTTAAGCAAAAGTGAAGGGGGTAAACTAAGTGAAACTAAAGAGTGTTTTTGAAGATAATGGGTTTATGCCTGCGAAATATACATGCGATGCCGGTGACAATAACCCGGAATTCGTAATAGAAGATGTGCCGGAAAAAACAAAAAGTTTTGCTATGACAATGGAAGATCGCGACTCTCCAATAAGAGCAATGGTTCACTGGATTATTTTTAATATCCCAGCGGATATAAGAGAAATAAAAGAAAATAATGTTCCTCAGAGAAGTATTCATGGAACAAATGATTTTGGGAAGCAATGTTATAAAGGACCTTGTCCTGATTCGGCCATCCATAGATATGAATTCAAGCTGTTTGCTCTAGATAGAGTTCTCGAAGTTGATGAAAGAACGAAAAAAGCCGAGTTAGCAAATTTAATTAAAGGTCGTACTCTAGCAGAAGCAGTATTAACAGGGTTATATTCAAGAGACTAAAAAATATAAAAGTAATTGCCTCCCCGCAAGTTACTGACACTTTGGTAATGGCCGGTCGTTGATACCGCTAAGTTTTTTGTGTTATATTAATGGGTTACCAAATATTATCGGCTTACAAAAAAGGCGAGGAAACCTTACGAGAGCAAAATTCAACGTTCAAGTCACTACCTAAATGGGATGTCATCATTTGAACCTTTGATTTGGTAGTCTATTTTTAGGGGAATCCCTAATGTGAACAGCGAAACGGTGCTTCTCCGATAGTTAAGGTGAATTTTCCACCCTTCCCTCGGTGCCTATCAACCAAAAATTTTACACGGACGAGCCGGTGATCTTTTTGTTGCTCGTTGGTCACATAACCCGTTATGCTCCCTCCTTACGCCTTGAAGACGAATAAAAATCCGGCGCAATCCGGGTAAGTTATTTATTGCTGCTTCCGAGCGCATTCACACGTTGGGGGGAGGGAATCCATACGTAGTTGTTTTGAAAAATGAACGTCCAACATCGAATAAAAAAACAAACACCCAACTACCGAACATTCAACAGCTATTTTTGTTTCTTCATCTTTTCCCATTCAACGTTCGATGTTGGACGTTCGATGTTCATTACTAAATTCTAGGTCCCCCAAACATGTGAATACGCCCGCTGCTTCCCTAAGCTCAGTTCAAATGCAAACTGTATTAAAGAAATGAACAAGCTCAGCGATATCTTTTTCATCAGGATGTCCTTTTGCTGCCGGCGCATCAGCAAACCAAGCTGGCTGTGGGTCCTTGGCAGCGATTTTCTCCATCATCTCTGGAGAGACCTCGCCCTGGCAACCGAATGTCCCGAGGATCCGCCCTTTGTTAGCCAGCTTCTTTGCAATTTTCATGGCATTTCTGATAGGCTCGGAATCTCTTGCCGAGGCATGGGTAGCAAACAAAAACACCTCTTTACCATCCCGGATTTTGGGAAGGAATTCCATGGTGGCAGGATCCGGCTTACCGTCTTTGACCCAGAAACCCACGGCAATAAAACCATAGTCTTCAGGATTCGGCTTATCAGTGATTGATTTCAGTTCCTTACGATAACGAATCGTATCATACAGTGCTTCAGCTAATTTCAATGTGTTCTTTGTCTTGGTTGAATAGACTACTAATGCTTTCATACTGTTCACTCCTTTCTTTCGTTCACCTTGCGAGTCAGCTCTCGGGCCAACTGCCTGCGTCGCACGCAGACAGGCCTCAACATCCTTACGCCTTCTCCATTCCAGCCCGCCTCGCAGGCAGGTAGAACTCACAAATCAACGATTCAGGTTTTCGGTGAACCAGTGAACCCCTGAACGGTCACTTATATCCCATATTATCTTGATCATGTCAAATTAGATAGTTGTTTTTTCAACTTGCTTCTCACATCGTACGCTTCCGTAGCCTCTTGCATAAATAACACAGGGTACAGTGCGGTGGCTACCAAAAATGACTGAGATACAGAGGGCTGACTAAAAATTAACGAAAATACGTTGACCAAAAAGGTACCCTAATTTTCGGATTTAGCATTTGAAAGCTTGGTGTTTCAGAAGACTCTCCCCAATCCACGTTCCCTTTTGGCAGGTGATCTCGTCGTTAGCCTTGAGAAAACCCCCCTTCATACTTGACAATCACCGCCAAAAGAACCATAATGAAACCATTAAGAAACCAAAAGAATGGAGGTTATTATGCCAAGTGTCACTGTTAAAAATATTCCAGACCATGCGTACGAAATTCTCAAGCAGGTAGCCACTACCAATCACAGGAGTATCAATAGCGAAATTATCTGTTTAATTGAAAAAGCAACCGTCAGTAAAGCATTCAACTCTGAGTATTATTTAATCCAGGCTAAACGCTCCAGACAAAAAACAAAACAATTCACTCTTACCGCTGATATTTTACAAAAAGCCAAGGAGGAAGGGCGTCCATGATTGTTGTAGATACTAATATCATAAGTTATTTTTATCTCAACTCAGATTATTCATCTCTTGCTGAACAGATATTTAAAAGAGACCCAATATGGTCAGCACCATTGTTATGGAGAAGCGAATTTAGAAATGTTCTGACATTTTATTTAAAAAAAGAAATCATTTTATTGGCTGAAGCAATTGAAATCTTTGAATCAGCAGAAGAATTATTAAAAGAAAACGAATATGAAATAAATTCAGCACAAGTATTAAGTTTGTCCCACTCAAGTGGATGCTCAGCATATGATTGTGAGTTTATAAATTTGGCAAAAGATCTTAACATTTTATTGGTTACGGAAGATAAAAAGGTACTAAAAAGCTTTCCAGAATCTGCTATATCTATGCATCAATTTATCGAACCTTAAATTCTCCACTTGGTCCTTCTCCATTTTCCTCCCAAGTGTAACTTAACACACTGTCCAAATTTTGGGGTCCATTATATGGGGACACATATGCCCCTTCCTGTCGCCGGATCTTGTTTGTCCGGCCCTGTTTTATCTCTTCCCTATAGTTATTACCTCTGGTAAGGCGAAGGCCCAAGAATTATTTTATCTTGGGCCCTGCTCCTGTCTTGTCGTTTACAAGCTATGTGTTATTATGTCCAGTGGTCCTGTTCTGCTGCCGGGCCTGGCCCTGACGTCTGCAGTTACGTCCACCATTTTCAGCATTGCGTCCACGGCCTTTACGGCCTGATCTCATATGTGCTTTCATTTCACATCACCTCCTTCTATTTATCGTAAGCGTTCACAGGGCACCGCACCTGCTTTGTTGTCGGGCATTTGAAGTACAGGAAGTACGTCTGCACACCCTTACGCCTCGCATCTGCAGCACCCTGTAAACGCTTACATTTCGGTGGGTTCACAGGGCACCGCACCTGCTTTTGTTGCCTGCCTGCCGGCAGGCAGGTCGGGCATTTGAAGTACAGGTCGGTGGGTTTAAGAACCTCATTTTTTCCGCCTGCTGTACACGGCCAACAGATTATCAATTTCGTCCCTGGCCTTTTGCAGATCACTGATCCAACGTTCCATCCGCTTTTTGCCCTCAGGGTTGAGATGGTACACCCGCCGCCTGGGGCCGCGGCTGATTGTTCCTTCATAGGAAGCAACCCAACCCTCGCTTTCCATATCCCTCATAACCCGGTAGATCACGCTCGGGTCATACTCTTCAGCGTTTTTGACAAATTGGCCCAAGCCCTGCAACAAATCGTATCCATGACTATCTTGCTCGTAAAGCTGTACCAGCAGACACGGTTGCAGGAAGCCGAGCATTCGTCTCTGTCTGTCTTGGCCCTTATGTCGCCCTTGCCCTCTACTTTTGAATCGCATAATGCCCTCTCTTGATATCTTGTCCGTACAATATTCATCTATAGATATTTTGTCAATAGATAAAACAAAAAAATCCTATTAATTTTTGTTCAACTTATTTATCTCCCGTTCCTTATCGCCGGTCACAAAATCGATATTATTTTTTTGGCAAGGAATATATGCGAGGAATCGTAACCAGATTTAATGTTTTTCCGCAACATAGCCGAAGGCAATAGAAGTGACACTCAACTTACACCTTTTCCAATGGCCATGGAGGTTCAGGCATGAGCAGTGAAGAAGACGAAATTTTAGAATCGTATATTGAGGAATCCAGGGAACACTTGGCTGATATCGAGAATGATCTGCTGGCCATTGAGGAGGCAGGGGCCGACATTGATGAAGATTTGGTAAACAAGGTATTCAGGGCCGCCCATTCCATCAAGGGTGGGGCGGGTTTTATGGGCCTTGAAAACATCCAAAATCTGGCCCACAAGATCGAAAATGTCCTAGGGCTTATTCGCAGCCGGGAGATGCTCCCCACACCTGAGATAGTAAACATACTCCTCCTGGCCTTTGACAGGCTGCGGAACCTTATCAACAACGTAGGCACAAGTAACGAGGAGGACATCTCCGAGCATGTGACCGCGCTTGTCGGACTAACAGAAGGACCCTCACAGCCGGAGAAGGGAAAACAGGCCGTTTCTGACATGGTGGATATATGTCTGCCTGACGGAAGACGCGTCTTCACCATGCCCCACGCCGATATTTCTCAGGCGGAAAAGGGCGGCAATTTTATCTTTTTGGCCGAACTGCGTCTCAAATATGATGCCGGCAGTAAGGACAGGACCCCGAGCGAGATAGTAGTTGCAGTGAGAGAGTGCGGAGTCGTCCTGGAAACCGATCCTGATATAACCGCAGAGGATCACGCAAAAGGGGCACCGGGTGATGAATTCGTTTTGACGATCCTCTTTGCCTCCATAATAGAGCCGGATCTCATTGACAGCCTGTTTGAGACTGAAGACCATACGATTCACCACATTACACCGGATCTCATTGTCAAGTCGTCTGATTCCGCAGCCCCTTTAGCAGAGCCGACATCAGAAGAGACTGAGACCGAACAACAAGATAGTACTGAGACCGTGACAGCTCCGGTTGATGAGAAACCAAAGCCCAGGCCTTCAGCACGTGCCGGAACCAAACCGGTGCAAGTCGAAACCAGTCTGCGCGTCCATATAAGCGTGCTTGATTCCCTGATGAATCTGGCCGGAGAACTGGTCCTGGGCAGGAATCAACTACTCCGGGCCGTTACGCAACAGAACATCCGTTCCATAGAAGCCGCTGCACAGCCCCTTAATCTTATTACCTCTGAGATTCAGGAGGCCATTATGCTCACACGCATGCAGCCCATTGGAAACGTGTTCAACAAGTTTCCGCGTGTTGTGCGCGATATGGCCCGGAATTTGGGCAAAGATATGGATCTGATCCTTGAGGGAAAAGAAGTCGAACTGGACAAGACCATCATAGAGGGCATAAGCGACCCTCTTACGCACCTCGTCAGAAATTCAGTGGATCACGGCATAGAAAGTCCTGATGACAGGCGCAAGGCAGGAAAGGCGCCCAAAGGAAAAATAATGCTCAAGGCCTATCATGAGGCCGGGCAGGTGAACATCGAGATTACTGATGACGGAAAGGGTCTGGATGGTGACAAACTTGCAGCAGCGGCCATAGCCAAGGGTTTTATCAGTGAAGATCAGGCAAAGACCATGTCCGACAAGGAAAAGGTCAACTTGATTTTCCTTCCGGGTTTTTCCACGGCCAAAAAAGTGACCGATGTCTCCGGCCGCGGAGTCGGCATGGATGTGGTTAAGACCAACCTGGATAAACTTGGGGGTCAGGCGATTATTGACTCCCAAACCGGCAAGGGGACCAGTATCCTGATAAGGCTCCCGCTAACCCTGGCCATTATTCCCAGTCAGATTGTCTCAACAGAAGGGGAGCGATATGCCATTCCCCAGGTCAACCTCGAGGAGCTTCTCAGGATACCCGCGGACCAGGTCAAGGACAGGATAGAGAAGGTCGGGGACGCAGATGTTGTCAGACTGCGCGGGAACCTCCTCCCTCTGGTGAGGCTGGCGGACGCTATCGGTATTGACCGCACCTTCCTTGATCCCAACGATAAAGAGAAAAAATTGGATCACAGGGAAAATATCGCAGACAGAAGATCCCAAAAAAGTCCTTTGTTTAGTGAGAACGACCAAGCTTACAACTCACAACCCACAACTCACAACTCGTCTCCCCCCACTCACAACTCACAACTTACAACTCGCCACTCAAATGATAGACGTTACCATGCGGCAAGTGCTCTCAAGATCGCAGTGGTATCCGCCGGGACGACAAAATATGGACTCGTGGTTGATGATCTGTATGACTCTGAAGAAATTGTGGTCAAACCCCTTGGGCGTCATTTCAAGGACTGTAAAGGATACGCGGGCGCCACGATCATGGGTGACGGGCGGGTGGCCCTGATACTGGACGTGGCGGGTATTGCCCGCATGGCGGAACTGACCTCTGTAGAAGGCACAGACAGGGCTGCCCAGGTGGCCAGGGAAGCTGCTGCGGAATCGGAAGGAGATATACAGTCCCTGCTGATGTTCAGGAGCGCAGATGATGAACAGTTTGCCGTGCCGCTGGGCATGGTTTCCCGCATTGAGAGAATAAAAAAGACAGATGTGGAGTTGGTCGGCAACAAAAGGGTCATGCAGTATCGGGGCGCAAGCCTGCCCCTGTTTGCCATCGACGAGGTGGCGGACGTCAGACCACTGGCGGACAGAGATAACCTCTTGGCCATTGTCTTCCAGATTGCAGGCAGAGAGGTCGGCCTTTTGGCAACCGCTCCGACAGATGCGGTGGAAGTGCCGGCAGAGTTCGATGACACGGTCTTAACACAGCCTGGCATCAAGGGATCTGCAATCATAGGCGATCATACCACCATGTTGGTGGATATTAACGGTCTGGTTCAGTCGATCAATCCCGATTGGTTTTCCGAGCGGGACGTGGTTATGAGTTCAGACGGCAAGGCGCCAACCATTCTCTTTGCCGAGGACTCCAAGTTCTTTCGTGACCAGGTCAAGAGCTTTATTGAAGAAGAAGGTTACAACGTCCTTGAGGCAGAGGACGGTATTATTGCCTGGAATCTCCTGCAGAAACATGCCAAAGATATATACCTTGTTGTAACGGATATCGAGATGCCCAATCTTGACGGCCTCGGGCTTTCCAAAAAAATCAAGGGGGATGAGAAATTTTCCCACCTGCCGATCATAGCTCTCACCACTCTGGCAGGAGATGAGGATGTAGCAAGAGGGAAAGATGCCGGCATAGACGACTATCAGTATAAGCTGGATAGGGAAAAACTGATGGAGAGTGTCTATGGATATTTGAGGGGGCAGAGTGAGTGATAAGTAGTGAGTAGTGAGTAGTGAGAAAAAAGACGGGTTGTGAGTATTTGTTTTTATCAAATGCACAAGGGAGATATCATGAAAATAAAAAAATTCAAAGACTGGAAACTCCTCACAAAAATAATGAGCATATCAATTGCCACTATGGCGTTGATGCTGTCAACGACCTTGTTTTATATTATTCCGGAAGTGGCCAAATATATAGAGGCTGAAAAGAAGAGTTCTACCCAAAACGTTGTAGATATAGCCTTCACTCTCATGGCCGAATATGACAACCGTGTCAAAGCCGGCGATCTGAGCCTAAAAGAAGCGCAAGAAAAGGCCTCGGCAAGACTCAGGGGTCTCCGTTATCAAGAAAAAGACTATTTCTGGATCAATGACCTTGGCCCTACTATGGTTATGCACCCATTTAAACCTCAACTTGAGGGCAAGAATCTGTCCGAAGTTAAAGACCCAAACGGCAAACCTCTTTTTTTGGAATTTGTAGATGTTTGCAAACAAAACGGTGAGGGCTTTGTTGACTATATGTGGCCCAAACCAGGTGCAAGCGAGCCTGTGCCCAAAATATCGTATGTTAAGCTCTACAGGCCCTGGGGCTGGATTGTAGGAAGCGGAATCTATGTAGATGATATGCAGAAACAGATCGCCAAGCTACGATGGACTGTAGTTATTGTAGTTTTCCTGTGTACAGTTGCAGCATTGGGGCTGTCATTTATCATTGCTCGCAAAATAAGCGGGCCTGTTTCCAAGGGAGTTGATTTTGCCGAGAAAGTGGCTGGAGGCGATTTAACCGGGATATTTGATATTGATCAGAAGGACGAGATAGGAATTCTCGCAAGAGCGCTCAACAAGACCGTTTCCAACCTTGGGGAAATTTTCAAGGGCATTGCCGCCAATGTTGAGACCCTGACCTCCTCTTCCAGCCAACTTGGTTCCATTTCTCAGCAGATGTCTTCAGGTGCCAAGCAGACCGCGGGCAGATCAAATTCTGTTTCCGTGGCAGCAGAAGAAATGAGTTCCAACATGAATTCCGTGGCTGCTGCCGTGGAGGAGGCATCCACAAATGTCAGTATGGTTGCCGCAGCGACCGAGGAGATGACAGCCACGATCAATGAGATTGCCCAGAATTCAGAGAAGGCGCATGTCGTCACAGATGAAGCCGTTTCTGAAGCTGATGGCGTCTTTGAAAAGGTGCGTGAACTCGGCGCCGCGGCCCAGGAGATCGGAAAGGTAACAGAGACAATTACTGAAATTTCAGAGCAAACCAACCTCCTTGCACTGAATGCCACCATCGAAGCCGCCAGGGCCGGTGAGGCAGGCAAGGGGTTTGCCGTTGTGGCAAACGAGATAAAAGACCTGGCCAAACAGACGGCCTCAGCTACTTTGGACATAAAGACAAAGATTGAAGGGATTCAGAGTTCCACAGGAGGAACTATTACCAGTATTGAAGAAATCTCAAAAATCATTACTGAAGTGAATAAGATTGTATCGGGCATTGCCGGCGCAGTAGAAGAACAATCCGCAACCACCAAGGAAATTGCGAATAACGTTGCCCAGGCCTCGCAGGGTATCCAGGAAGTAACTGAAAACGTGGCTCAAAGCTCTAGTGTTGCAGCAGAGATCGCCAAAGATATATCTGAAGTAAATCAGTCTGCAAATGAAATGTCCAACAGCAGTTCACAGGTGAATTTGAGCGCCGGTGAATTAGGCAAGCTGTCGGAACAGCTCAGGGAGATTGTGGCGAAGTTTAAGGTGTAGATTGTGGCGAGTTGTGAGTATTTTTTTCTCGTTCCCAGGCTCTGTCTGGGAATGCATACCCAAAGGCTCTGCCTTACGCACCAAAAACTCACTAAAATATAATACGGAAAACCTAACTTGTGATAGGTATCTAGGTAGAAGGCTGAAGGTTGGGAATTAATAATTGACCTTCAGCCTTCTACCTTCTACCTTCCACCTTTTTTAATTGATAAACTTGGAGGCACCAAATGACTACCCACTCACAACCCACACCCCACAACTCGTCCTCATCTGTTGACCTGGCCGGTTTTTATGTGGGGAAGGCCCTTTGTGGTATGGATATCCTCAAGGTACAGGAAATCAATAAACTCATGGATATGACAAA
>JAYEFH010000220.1:0-11137 GCA_034658555.1 Thermodesulfobacteriota bacterium
AGGGGCAGACCTGCGTGTCTGCCCAAACAACGGGCGAACACACAGGTTCGCCCCTACAACGGGTTTATTGAAAATTTACAGAACATATTGGTTTATGGTTTTTTTAACCGCAATATCTTGCTCCAAATCTTGTCGCCGTTGGCATTTGACTTGAGGAGATATACCTCGCATTTGCCCATCACACTATACGAGGCCGTTTTTCCAGCGATAATATAGCCATTGTCAACGGTTTGTCTGACTGAATATCCACAATTAAACTCGTATCTCACAAAGGTCCTGTTCCAGACCTCGTTGCCTTTGGCATCTGTCTTGATGAGGTAAAGGTCACTGCTCCCTGTATTATCATGGGAGCACGTACTCCCAACAACAATATACCCTCCATCGATGATCTGCCGGACTGAGTATCCCTGATCCTTATACTTTCCTCCAAAGACCTTATACCAGGTCCTGTTACCATCATTATCTGTCTTGATAAGGCAGATATCACTGTATGATGCACCGCGAGGCCATGTCGTCCCGGCGATTATATAGCCGCCATCAGCAGTCTGCTGGACTGATCTTCCAAAATCCCGATCTTTCCCGCCGAAGGTCCTGCTCCAGACCTCGTTGCCTTTGGCATCTATTTTGATGAGATAAATGTCATCTTTTCCGGCGCCAAAGGAATCTGTCTGCCCGGCAACAACATATCCTCCGTCACTGCTTTCCTGAACAGAATATCCGTAATCCCGGCCGCTTCCTCCAAAGGTCTTGCTCCAAATCTCATTGCCTTCGGCATCTGTCTCGATGAGGTAAATGTCATCTTTTCCGGCGCCAAAGGAATCTGTCTGTCCGACAACAACATATCCTCCGTCACTGTTTTCCTGAACAGAATATCCGTAATCCCGGCCGCTTCCTCCAAAGGTCTTGCTCCATACTTCGTTGCCTTTAGCATCTGTCTTGATGAGGTAGACATCACTGAGCCTTTGACCGTGAGGCCACGTCGTCCCGGCGATGATATAGCCGCCATCAATAGTCCGCTGAAGAGAATGCCCCCGATTCACGTCTCCCGACCTGAAGCTTTTACTCCAGACCTCGTTACCTTTGGCATCTGTCTTGATGAGTAATATGTTACTGTACATCCCACCAAGAATCCATGTAGTCCCTGCAATGATGTATCCGCCATCATCAGTCTGTTGGACTGCATTTCCCGAATTCCGATAACTCTTCACTGTTTTCTTTTCCCACTTGTATCCGTGAGAGTAAGTACTCCAGAAGACGGTCAACGATATTATGCATAAAAAAAGTAGAACTTTATTAACCAAGGCCGTGGAATTCATACGATGTCAATCTGTTTGCGTTTCCTTCCGTCTCCTTTTGAGTGCAAAGCTACCTGCGGAAAGACCGGCGATGCAACCTTCTCCCACGGCCTTTGCCATCTGAAAGGGAGGTCCGCATATGTCTCCTGCCGCATAGACGCCGGGTATGTTGGTGGCCTGTTTTCCGTCAGTGACAATATAAGTGAATTTTTCCGGATCCAGGCTTACTCCCAGAAAAGCCGCGAGCTGCATGGCCCCTTTGGCGCCTTTTTCAATAAAGAGTCCGTCAAGGGAAAGTTCGGTGCCGTCGCTGAGTACAACGGCATCCAGCTTGTCGGTGCCCTTGATCTCCTTTACTTTGGACCCGGCAGCCATTATCACATTACCTTTTTCCAGTTCTGCCTTGAGCGCAGAGTTCACCTTCATATCTTTAGTTATTATGAGCGTTACCTCTTTAGCTATTTTACTCAGAGTGACTGCGCCATGGGCGGCAGCGCTCCCGTTTCCTACTACCGCCACCACAGCATCCCTATAGAAATTTGCGTCACAATCAACACAGTAGCTGACTCCTCTGCCGACCAGATCCTTTTCTCCTTTAAGCCCGAGGCCTTTACGTGTTACTCCGGTTGAAATTATCAGGGTATATGCAGAGTAAGTTTTTCCGCTCTCAGTAGTCACCTGGTATGCTTCATCCTGAATGGCGGCAGTTGCTACAACGTCTTCTTTTAGAAGGTCCGCTCCAAAATATTCTGCCTGCTGCATACCTGTTAACAGGAGTTCCTCTCCTGTCTTTACTCCGGGCACACAGCAGTAGTTTTCAATATGGGCTTTGTACAGGCTGCTGGATTCCGGACGGCCCAGTACCAGCACCCTGGCCTTTTTCCTTGCTGCATGAATTGCAGCCTGCAGACCGGCAGGTCCTGTTCCAATAATAATTACGTCGTATAAAGGGATAACTTTTTCGATTTTCTCGTCCATATTCTTTCCTTTAATTGAGGGATTGAAGGTACGTTTTTGATTATAATTTCTCAATCCCTCTATTGTTCTTCAGATTTCATAGGGCTTGATATTTGGTATTCTTCCTTAAACCATGCGCCAAGATCCACCATCTTGCATTTTTTACTGCAAAAAGGCCTGTAGGGATTTTTCTCAAAAGAAATTAGCTTACCACACCTGGGGCATTTAAATATTCTGGTATCAGTGAAATCTTTGGCATTTTTCATAGCAAGCCGGCATCCGTCGATGTTTTTATCTTAGAAGTGAAGGTTGGCGTTTACGACCACGGGTTGTTATAAGACCTATAATCCAACCAATTATCAGTATCCCGCCACCGGCTAAAAACCATTTTATTCTGCTGTTATCCCTGAGATGTTCATTTTCTTGCTCAGCTATGGTATATTTATGTTTTACTTCCTGAAGTTCCTCTGCTGTTTCTGAAAGGGCCTTTTTGAAATTCAGTACATCTGCAGCATCTTCTTTAAGACTATCATAGCTCTTTTTGATTTTGTCTCTGTCCAAAATACAGATTTTTAATTCCTGCTCATACTGATTCCGAGCCTCTGAGGCTTCATCCAATTGTGCACTAATCCCGGTTGTCTGTTTTTTAAGTTGATCTTTTTCGACTTGTAATAAAGCGACCCGGTCCTTCAAGGGTGGGGAGGCATTTAAATACCTTTTGGGCATCCAGCCTTGCTTATTATTTGATGTGCGTACCTTGGCCCAGTCCCCGTCCTCTTCCAACAGTTGCACCCGACTACCGTTTAAAATCACGGCAACAACCCTGTACTCACTACCCTTACCACTTCTCAGCGGGATTTCGGCGGTGGGTATTACGTATAGGTATTTAGCCAAAGCTGCTGATGGGATACATAAAAAAACAGCAAGGGCGATTGCTATTACGGGATACAACAGCATCAAGTAACCTGGTAGAGTCTTTAAATTCATTTCCATGAGCTTTATAACCATTACCTCTGTACTCCTAAAAAATAAAAAACCGTATTTCAACTGTATCTGTAAATTTTGACCAAATATTATATACTATATATAGAGCTGTATGCAAAACTCAAGATTTTGTCCGAGGGTAAGGCGCGAGGAAGTGAAAAAACGTATAGAAAAAATACTTTTTTCAAATTCGAACTACGTGTATGTTTTTTATGCCCATAAAAACTATTTTGGGTTAATTCCCTTGGTATTTGTCTTGCGGCCGGCGGTAATGAAGGGTTATAAAGAGCAGCAGTGTTTCTGAATCCAAATTATCAGGATGCAATTTCTGAGTCATCATCCGTCCTGTTGAATTTTATCATTGATTCATTATAGCAAAATAAACATTAAAAAAAGGAGTGGAGTATGAACATTTTGACTTTTGGACCCAATGGAAGTGGTAAAGGAACCCAAGGCGCAATTATCAAGGATAAATATAATATCGCCCATATCGAGTCAGGTGCAATTTTCCGGAAAAATATCGGCGAAGGAACAGAACTTGGTTTAAAGGCCAAGGAATATATTGATAAAGGTGATCTGGTTCCGGACGATATTACAATCCCTATGATTCTCAACCGACTCAAGGAAGACGATTGTAAGAACGGCTGGCTTCTGGACGGCTTTCCCAGGAACAAGGTCCAGGCGGAAACCCTGTCAAAGGCATTGAAGGACGAAAATATGGATCTGGATTACGTATTAGAGATCGTCCTGGACCGGGAAGTTGCCAAGCTGCGAATCATGGGCCGCCGGCTCTGTGTTAATGATAATAACCATCCCAACCATATTGCGTTTGATGCTATTAAACCTGTGGAAAAAGATGGCAAACTTGTCTGCCGGGTATGCGGCGGTGATCTGCTAACAAGAGCTGATGATCAGGACGAGGAGGCCATCAACAAGCGCCACAACATTTACTATGACGATACGACAGGAACAATGGCCGCTGTTAACGTTTTCAAGGCCCTGGAAGGTCCCAAAGTTATTTCAGTGGACGGAACAGCCTCTATCCAGGAAGTGTCCGAATCCATTATGAAAGAGCTGCCTTAGAATTAATCAGGATCAGAATTAAATAGAAAAAGCGGAGGCGAAAATGCCTCCGTTTTTATTTTATGCGCAGATAACCTTTAACGACTATCAACCCTTTGAACCTATGAATGGTTACCTTAACTCAAATACAGCCTCAGCAAATCAAGAGCAGTTTCCGCTGCCAATGTCTGTATCATGTGTCTTGTTCCGGCAAATCGAAATTGCTCGGCTACTGTCCGTTCAGGAGTTGATAAAGCAATATAAACTGTGCCCACAGGCTTTTGAGCAGTACCTCCGGACGGACCCGCAATACCGGTAACAGCAAGACTATAGCCTGTACCGGCCAAGCGTTTTACACCATCCGCCATTTCCATTGCAGTCTGGGAACTCACTGCGCCATAGAGGGATAATGTCTCTCGGGAGACCCCAAGGAGATATTCCTTTGACTTGTTGCTATAGGTAATTACTCCCCTTTCAAACCACCCGGAACTGCCGGGAATGCTGGTTACCCGTTGGCTTACCAGACCACCTGTACAGGACTCCGCAAGGGAAAGAACACCACCTTTTTCCAGCAGAAGTCTACCTACTATCTCCTCAAGAGTTTCATCATTGACGGCAACTACATGTTTGTCCAGCAGTTGTTTTATGGTATTGCATGCCATATTAAAAATTTCAGTAATTTTTTCCGGATTCAAGCCCTTTACAGTGGCAGTCACGTTGACTTCGGGAAAATTGGGATAATAACCAATGCTCAAGCCGTCCCGGCTGGATTCCAGTTTTTCAAAAAGGGCGTTTATTTTTGTCTCTGATATGCCAAAGACTTTGAAGGTCTGCTGTTTTATATATATTTTTTTGGAAATAAACTTGCTAAGCCTGGGGATAACCCGCTGAACCAAGTGATCTTCCAACTCCCCAGGCACTCCGGGCAGAAAAAAAAGGGGGGTATCCTGGTGGACCAGGAGATATCCAGCAGCACGACCTTCGGGATTCAAGATTTCAGCACCTTCAGGTAACCAGGCCAACTTTTCCCGCAAAAAAACAGGATTGACAAACCGCTGTTTCGCCCTCATGATCTTCTCTAAAATCATCTCATTCAGGACCAGGGGACGCCCTAATGCCTTGGCTGTCACCTCGTTTGTTATATCATCAGTAGTCGGACCGAGCCCGCCGGTGATGATAACATATTTTGATCTCTTTATTGCTGCTAGCAGACATTCTTCAATATCATCGGGATCATCACCAATGGATGTGATCCGGGTCACCTGGCAACCAGCATAAAAAAGCTTATTAGCTGCAAAGCTGGCAGTGGTATTTAATACCTTGCCGGATACAAGTTCATCTCCTATAGCTATAATTTCACCATGCATGACTAATTACCTCTAAATCCCACAGTCTCCATGCCAAATTTGCCATAATGCCGGCTGCAACATCATCAAGTACAATACCCCATCCTCCGGGGACAGATTTATCTATATATCTTATTGGAAAAGGCTTCCAGATGTCAAAAAAACGAAAAAGCATAAAAGCAACTATAATCAAAGAAGGTTTAAGTGGGGCGCCGGCAAGCGCCACTGCCATGCCGACCACTTCATCTATCACTATTTGAGATGGATCTTTATGCCCCAATAAAAGTTCTGCCCTGCCTGAGATCCACACAGATATCAGGATAACAAATCCAAGAGAACATATTACCAGTGAAATTGGAAGATGACTAAATAGCCAGTGGAGAGGAATGCCCAGGAGGCTTCCGAATGTGCCTGGGGCAAAGGGGATCAATCCCAGGAATAGTCCGCTTGCCAGAAACAGGACTAATCTATCTTTGAAATTTAAAGTCTTGGGAGCCACAATTAAGAGTAAGCGCCTGAATCATTAGGCACGACATATCTTTCTTCATTTATGAAATCTTCAACCGACACCCGGCTCACAGCCTGATAAACCGCACCTAAGGGGACATTGAACCGGCGTGCCACTTTTTTGCAGGCCTCGTACTCAGGAGAAATTGTGGACCGGCCATCAGGCCTTGTGATCAATTTGGCTCGCACATTACCCCAGTTGGTTGGAACCATACCATTCCTTCTAGGCAAAATATACCTCTGACACCTGTTCAGACGTATCCCTGAAGTAGTGGATTCCTCAAAAAGCATCCGGCTGAGGCTATGTTCATGACCAGGTGTGGTCAAGACTGTAATCTCAACACCCGGACGATTCTTTTTCATATGTATCGGACACATTACAACGTCTAGGGCACCTGCATCAAACAAGCGCTCCATCAGATACTCAAACCACTCAGGGTTCATATCATCAATATAACTCCTTAGTTCCACTACAATTGATTCCTTTTTTGATGACCGGTCTTCACTCAGCCAGATACGAAAGAGATTGGCCCATTGAGGAATATTCCTTGAACCCGCCCCATATCCGATTTTTTCCACTTTCATTTCGGGAAAAGTTCTGAAATGATCCGCCAGTACCTTTATCAAAGCACCCCCGGTTGGTGTAACAAGTTCCCACTCTCCATCCACCCAATAAATCGGTACATTTTTTAACAACTCAGCAGCGGCAGGGGCAGGCAAAGGCAGTCTGCCGTGTTCGCAATCTATCCATCCCCTGGCTACAGGAATGGGTGAGCAACAAATCTTTCCAACAGAAAAATGGTTTAAGCCGCTGATGGTCCCCACAATATCCACCAATGTATCCACAGCCCCGATTTCATGGAAGTGAACCTCTTCTAATAAACAGTCATGCACCTTGGCCTCAACCTGGGCAAGGAGATTAAATACCTTCAGGGAAAGCCGGATTATCCCGGGTTGCAGATCAGATCTTTCAAGAATTGCCTCCACATCCCGCAGGTTCCTGAATGGATGGAACCCGGGCCCGGAGACCTTGACTTGAATGCCCTTTATGCCCTTTCTTTTAACTCCCTGAACCTCAACTGCTGTATTCTCAAGGCCCAGCTTCTCCGGAAGGGATGTTAATTCTTCCTCAGGCCACCCTGCATCAATCAGTGCCCCTAAAAACATATCTCCGCTGATCCCGGAGAAACAATCAAGGAAAGCTTGCCGCATACGTCACTCCTTAAGGCTATGTGCCTCCACCCACTGATAGATTCTCTCCCTGTAGTACAAGCTGGGTATCAATACCAGGAGGGTCAAAAACAAAACACTTATGAAGCCCTCTATATTTTTATCATATGTATTGGCCCCTTGTAGTGTCAGTACCAGTGTTCCGGGCATACGGCCCAGTATGACTATAACCAGAAAGGCCAACCACGGCATACGGCTTAATCCCAGAAGATAACAAAGAAAGTCCTTTGGAAATCCGGGAAACAAGAACAATATGTAGAAGATGAAAAGTCCCTGGTGCTCGACAAGACGCTCAAACCTGCCGTATAAACGGGAACGGAGAAACCACAATCTTACCAGGCGCCTGAACTGACGGGATATAAAAAAAGCAATTGCAGAGCCCAGGGTAAGACCGACAGTGGAATAAAAAAAACCTGCCCACTTCCCAAACAGAAAACCACCTATAAAACCTGTTGCCTCGCCGGGGACAGGAGATATAATGACCTGAAGTGCCTGCAGTGAAATAAAGGCAAAAGGCGCCAAATGACCCAGAGAGAGAATATATGCCCGTACAGACTCTCTATGTTCAAATGCCTGTAATAGGCCACACCAGAGAGACCATAGCTCATGCCTCCAGGTCCAGCAAAGCCAGAAGATAAGAATCAAAATAAGGATAGCAAAACTCCAGACTCTGCGACCTGAAGACTGTGGTTTGCCTATGTTCACGTTTCCTTCCGAAACCGTTGAATAATTGTATCTCTACGCCAGTTCCAGTCGTCTTTGCAGGGATAGTCAATGGTGAAGTGCCCGCCCCTGCTCTCCTTTCGCTGACTGGCTGCAATAATGATGAGCTCCGCAACCTGTGCGAGGTTTCTCAGTTCTATAAAATCACGGGTGAGGATATATTCCCAGTAGTGCTGCCGGATCTCTTCAAGAATCGGTAAAAGGCGCTGTCCGGCCAGTTTAAGTCTTTTTGTGCTGCGGACAATGCCGACATAATTCCACATCAGACGTCGAATTACATCCCAATTGTGAGAGATAAGGACCGCTTCTTTTAAATCTACAGCTCCCCTGGTTTCCCAGGGAGACACTTGGGGAAATGTTTTTTCCTTTAAACCTGGGAATATATCACTGACCTTCAGAAACGCCTGGTGAGCCATGGCAAGGGCTTCAAGAAGGGAATTTGACGCAAGTCGATTGGCACCATGCAGACCGGTACATGCAGTTTCCCCCAAAGCAAAAAGACCTTCAATGTTTGTCTCTCCGTGGCTGTCGGTAACTACCCCTCCACACATATAGTGGGCCGCCGGCACAACCGGTATCGGCTCCTTTGTAATATCGATCCCAAAGCCCAGACAGGTCTCATAGATATTAGGGAAACGCTCCCGGATGAAATCAGCAGAACGGTGACTAATATCCAGATATACACAATCCTTTCCACTATTCTTTAATTCAGTATCTATAGCCCTGGCGACTATATCTCTTCCGGCAAGCTCCTTCCGCTCGGGATCATATTTCTCTATAAATGGCCTGTATTCAGGGTCCAGCAGCCTTGCACCTTCTCCCCTGAGCGCTTCTGATATAAGAAAATTTTTGGCCTTTGGATGATAGAGACACGTGGGATGGAACTGCACGAATTCCAGATTGGCAATCCTGGCTCCGGCACGGTATGCTACAGCCACACCATCACCGGTGGCCACATCAGGATTGCTGGTATACAGGTAAACCTTGCCGCACCCGCCCGTGGCGAGCACTGTTACAGGGGCCGGGAAAGTATGTATCTTCCCTGTAGCTACTTCCAGCAGATAAGCCCCCAGACAACGTTCCTTCTCCATGCTGCCGGGCGAATATGCCTTGATCATACTTTCTGTAATGAGGTCAACTGCAACATAGTCTTCAAAGACCTTAACAGAAGGCAATCTATCGACACTATCCATTAAGATCCTTTGCACGGATCGCCCGGTAAAATCCCCAACGTGCACTATGCGGCGGCGAGAGTGTTCACCTTCCCTTCCCAGATCCAGCATATCCGGATTGTGCGATTCCCTGTTGAATTCCAATCCAAGGTCTTCCAGTTCCCTTATACGGTCCGGACCCTGGCTGACTATCATTTTGACTATATCTTCGTGACACAGACCGTCTCCTGCGCGCTGCGTATCCTGTTGTTGCAGGTCAAAGTTATCATCAGCACCAAAGACACAGGCTATGCCGCCCTGAGCCAAGTTTGTAGCCGTGTCGGATTCGGTCTTTTTCGTGACCACGGTTACCTGTCCCAGCGGGGCGAGTTTTATTGCAAGACTCAGCCCGGCTATCCCGCTCCCTATGATAAGAAAATCGGTTTTGAACTGCATATGAAAAATCCTTTAATTATCTGAGCTAAGAAACGGTCCGAATATTGCTGGAAAACGTCTTTCAAATTCAGGAAGAAGGGCCAACATGATTTCCCTCATCGAAGGATCAGCGGCCCTTGACGTCCTGAGACGCATAATATGCATCCATTCCTCAATGGTGGCATGGACCATGATCTCGGTCTTACAGGAGTTGGGCAGCGCAGTACGGGCAGCCTGGGGAGAGCTTGTCTTAAGGAGTCTAAGATAAATTTCCTCTGCTTGTGACATCGCATCTAACCAGAACCGGTATTCATCAGATCCCTGCTTGAAAAAACAAGGCCGGATAAATACTACCTCGCCTCCAAAGCGGGCCTCACCATATCTGCAATAACGCTGGGACTCCTGGAGGTATGAAGCAACTCTATGACGTACCAGTTCATGGGAAACCGCACGGTTAATTATTAGATGAACCAGAAGTGTCCGGTGTCTGATAAGTTGTTCCAAAGGCAGGTTTTCAATTTCCGCCGGAGGCAGTACACGAACAACAATACCATCTTGCGGCACCCAGCCGAACCGAGGGACCAGATCCTCAAATAAAACAGGATGGAACTCTGTAAGTTTTTTCAATACAGCCTTCACAACCTTCAGATCACGATGGTGCAGGGCAAGGTCCCTAAAAACCCTGGGATTCCCAGACAGCAGATACTGCTTACGTTCCAGCTTATCCACCTGGCAGAACCTTGGTATCCTCTCAAAAAACTTGTGCATGGTGAGCTCGCTGTCCACATCTATCTCAAGCACGATCTGGGCCATCTCAAGCACTGATTCATGACCCCGTTTTATTATACCTTTAATAAAAGGCCTGGCTGACTCCTCAGATATCCGGTCTTCACTCTTGTAACAAACCCGTCCGCAACGCTCGATCTGCTCAAGCAACCTTCCATGAACAAAATATTCATCCAACACACTAAAGGAAGGATCTACGACTTTCATGCAATCACCAAATCACCCACCAAATTACCAAATCACCCAATTATTTATTCCTCTGCTTTATAAAAAGCATCAAACGCCCTATAGGTCATAAACAGGTCAGTCTTATGTGCAACCTCAAAGGGCGAGTGCATATTGAGCAAAGGAGGCCCTGCATCGACAATGTCCAGGCCGCGCTGAGCAAGATATTTGGCCACAGTACCTCCTCCTCCTTCGTCCACCCTTCCCAGCTCTCCGGCCTGCCAGATTACTTTGGCATCATTCCATACGCGCCTAAACCAGTTGACATATTCAGCATGGGCATCATTTGCTGAGTACTTTCCCCCTGAGCCGGTATATTTCGTCAGGCAAACCCCGTGTCCGATCAGTGCATCATTACGTTCTTCATGGACTTCTTTATAATCAGGGTCTATTCCTGCTGTAACATCCGCTGAAATGGCCTTGGACGCAATAAGCA
>JAYEFH010000221.1:0-11129 GCA_034658555.1 Thermodesulfobacteriota bacterium
TTTTACGGCTTTCGATATATATAAACCCCTCCTCGTCCACCCTGGCCAGGTCTCCGGTGTAAAGCCATCCGTCTCGCAGCACCCTGGCAGTCTCTTCAGGCTGTCCCCAATAGCCCTGCATAATATTCTCACCCCTTGCTATGATTTCCCCTATCTGCCCGGGAATGACCTGATGACCCTTTTCATCCACTACTCTTAACTCCACGCCGGGAATTGCCTTTCCTATTGAATCGAGCTTGTCCACGAACCGGTCTGGCTGGAGATACGAAAGACGTGCCGTTGCCTCTGTCTGTCCGTACATGATGTAAATATCCGCATCCAACAGGACATCCCCAAGCCTTTTTGCAAGGGATGGGGCCATGGCCCCCCCTGCCTGCGTGACATAACGAAGATGAGGCCACTCCATATTTTTGAAGTTAGACCGGTGAAGCAGCAGTGCAAAAGTCGAGGGGACCCCGGAAAAACCTGTAATCCTCTCATTAGCCATACGATCAAGGGCCTTGTTGGGATAAACGAATTGACCCTCAATATGAACTGTTCCACCAACGGCTAAATGGGTATGGAGCAAAGAACTTCCATAGGAATAAGTAAAAGGCAGGACTGCCAGTACGCTGTCAGTCTCTTTAAGATGTAAGTAGGAAACAATGGACCTGGTATTTGCTACAAGGTTCCCGTGACTCAGCATGACACCCTTGGGCTCACCCGTGGTACCGGAGGTAAAAAGGATACAGGCAAGGTCGGCGCTGGAAAAGTTCGGGAAGGAGTCTGCATCCGGGCTCTTCTCTATGGCCTGTTCCCATCTGATAACATCATGCCCTGACCCTTTATCTCCTTTTTTTACGGCATCCGACCAATCCGAGCAAATGATGGATATATCCATCGACCAAAGTTGGTAGCGGCTCAGGTACCTGCTCTGTCCTATGAGGCACTTTACACCGCATTGCTGCAACACAAATTCCAGGTTCCTCCGTGAATTATCGGTGTTTAGGGGAATGGCTACACACCCGGCCTGTAAAATCCCCAGATATGCCACTACATACTGAACAGAACTATCTACAAGAAGGCCAACCCGATCACCATGAACAAGGCCCGCACTTATCAAGGACGTAGCCAATGCTTCTGTCTGGGACTGTAATTCCTTGTAGGTCAAGGAATGGTGACGGTCCTTAACAGCCACATTATCAGGAAATCGATCTACAGCGCTTTTGAACAGATATATTAACGTCACGACCGCAATTGGGTTACTTGGGTTTGTTGGGTTCGTTGGGTTCGTTGGGTTATTGTTTTTCTCTGCGTTCTCTGCGGTCTCTGTGAGAGATATTCTTTTCTCTCGCCCGCTCCTTCCAGTCGCTAGAGAACGCAGAGAAAGTTAACATTAAGCTCCCTGCTTTTTTAAAGCTAACCGCTAAAAGCTATGAGCTATCAGCTATTACCTATGAGCATCGCTTAATTTAAGTTCAAGATAGGCGCAGATGTTTTTGATAGAGTCTAAATTCTCCGGGATAAGTTCTTCATCCTCCACCTTTATTTCATAGTTCTCTTCCAGGAAACCAACTAGTTCCAGGACACCAGTAGAGTCTATGACCCCATCTTCCAGGAATGAACTATCATCCTTCAAGCTGTCCGAGTTCTGTCCCATAAGAAAATTATCTATAATGAATTGTCGAATCTCATCGTGTGCTGACATTTATTATTCTCCGTAACCATTCCAGGGTTCAAAGGTCCAGGAAAGAACAAGCTACCGCCATTTGGGTGAAAATTACCCATCTTGTTTTCACTTTTTTTTCACCAGGTCTCAATTTACCGTTCATTAGATGAACAGTAAATTAAGCGTAGTCACATACAGATATCAAGTTAAGCTGGGAAAACAATATGACGCTCGTACCTACCTGGACACCCTGTCTATGCAGCCTTCAACGCCCACATCGGCACCATGGTGGATACCTGCCGGCTGAGTATCTCCATAAGTATCAATGCCCTGTCTTCGCCCTTGGCTGCCTGAAAAATCCCCTCAAGATATTCCAAATTTTCCAGGACCACGGATACTCTATCACCCGGCTTGAATGTGGACCCATAAGATCCAAGAGAAAGAAGACCGTTTTCATCCTCACGGACACGCAGGCCTTCAATAACCCAGTCCGGCACGGGCGGATAATACTCACCGAATCGAACAGGACCGGTTGCCCCGATAGTACTCCTAATAGTATTCCACCTACGTTCTTCTATGGATAGATTCAAAAAAACGTAACCAGGAAATAAGGGACGGGGGACCTGGTCAATCCTGCGCGCATGCCGTCGAATTGTGAGAATATGAGGCAAATAAACAATAAAATCTTGTTGTTCGTAATGTTTCCTTGCAATTTGCTCTTTTCTTGGTTGAGTTCTGATCGCAAACCATTCTCGATTCACTTATCGTCCTCCGATTTTAATTTCCGATAAATTAGCGGGCAGAGCATTACTCGGAAAGAACTTTCAGTTTTTAGGTGCTTGAGAATCTTGGTTGAATAACGACCTACTTTGCAATTTCCACCTGTTCCTTGATTTTATCAAGCATTTTCGGCCCTATACCCTTAACGTTCAGAAGTTCCTCCACACTCTTAAATGAACCATTCTCATCTCTGTATTTTATTATGGCGCTTGCCTTGGCCGGGCCGATTCCACTTAGGGATTCAAGAGCGGCCTTATCCGCAGTATTAAGATTTATTGCCGCAAAGGCGGAAATGAATAGAAAAAGAACCAGAACAATAGATGCCATAAAACTTTTTAACATTTATACTACCTCCATTGAAAATGAATTCCTCCGAAAGCTCCACCCACTTGACAAGTTTATCGATACCTAAGACAAAAAACTTTAATCCAGAGATCGTCAAATAGTTGAGTTGTTGGGTCGTTGAGTCGTTGAGTCGGAAAATAAATATGTTAAATCAGCATATTAGAGCTTTAATTACATCAAGTGTCCATTTTCTATGCAAACCATATAAATCCAAATAACTACTTAACTAATCAATAGAATCATTCGCAAAACTAATGAGGTGCATGGATCTCAGGCTGCTGCTCCTGCTCTGTAAACCAATATGGCGTCTCTGATGGACTTGGTCCACCCGCAAACAGGCTATCAGGATCCTCAAGGACAAGGGCGTATTTTAACACATCATCCATATGCTCAATCGGCTGGATATGAATAGCGCGGGTCACCTTGGCAGGAATTTCTTTTAATTCTCTCTCATTTTCCTTTGGCATTAGAACATGTTCAATACCACCGCGTCGGGCAGCAAGGAGTTTCTCTTTAAGACCACCTATCGGGAGTATCCTGCCCCTCAAAGTGATCTCTCCTGTCATGGCCACATTGTGTTTGACAGGAATCTTTAACAGGGCGGACGCTATTGCTGTGGCAATGGTGATACCAGCCGATGGGCCATCTTTGGGTATGCCGCCCTCAGGTACATGTACGTGAATATCAATTTTTTGATAAAAATCCCAGGGCAGTCTGAACTCATGGGCCCTTGATCGGACATAACTCATGGCTGCCTGTACGGATTCCTGCATGACATCACCCAGCTTACCGGTAATGGTCAGCTTACCCTTTCCAGGCATAAGGACGGCCTCTATCTGAAGCAGGGACCCTCCGGTTTCGGACCAGGCAAGACCGGTAGCCACACCTGTTTGTGCGCTCTTTTCTGTCTGCCCGAAACGATAACGGGGGACGCCGAGGTACTTATTAAGAGACGACTGGTTGACCTTGATTACATGGCTTTTCTCTCGATTCCGTACTACTTCCATAGCCACCTTGCGGCAGATTGAAGCCAAAAAACGCTCGAGGTTTCTGACACCGGCCTCTCTGGTGTAAGAACGAATTATATCTAAGATTGCTCCATTACTTATCTTGAGCCGTTCAGGCTTCAGGCCATGGGCTTCAAGCTGCCTTAGGAGCAAGTAACCATTTGCTATCTCCAGTTTTTCCTCCTCCGTGTATCCGGGGAGTTCTATAATTTCCATTCTGTCCTGAAGGGGAAGCGGAACAGTATGAAGGGCATTTGCAGTTGTGATAAACATCACACCGGAAAGATCATAATCCAGATCCAAATAGTGATCATTAAAAGCAAAGTTTTGCTCCGGGTCCAGTACCTCCAGGAGAGCGGATGCAGGATCTCCACGGAAGTCCGAACTCATCTTATCCACCTCATCTATGCAAAACACAGGGTTGTTGGACTTGGCTTTTCTGAGCGACTGGATGATTTTCCCGGGCATTGCGCCGATATATGTCCGCCGGTGGCCGCGTATTTCCGCCTCATCCCTCACACCTCCGAGGGAAAGACGCACAAAATTTCTCCCCAGGGCCCTGGCCACGGATCTCGCAAGTGAAGTTTTCCCAACGCCGGGAGGCCCGACCAAACACAGGATCGGCCCTTTCATCTTTTTAACCAGGGTCTGAACAGCCAGATATTCCAGAATCCGCTCCTTGGGTTTTTCCAGGCCATAGTGGTCTTCGTTGAGGATTTGCTCTGCTTCAACTATGTCGTGTTTGTCCCTGGTCTTCTCAAACCAGGGCAGCACCAGTATCCAGTCAATATAATTCCTCACCACAGTGGCCTCGGCGGACAAGGGGGCCATCATCTTAAGCTTCTTGAATTCCCGCCGGATCTTGGCCGCTGCCTCCCTGGTGAGACGCTTGCGTTTTATGCGGCGCTCAAGATCTTTTAGCTCGGCATGGGAGTCCTCTTTCTGCCCCATCTCCTTTTGAATGGCCCTGATCTGCTCATTGAGATAATAATTTTTCTGGTTTTTTTCCAACTGCTTCTTAACGCGCTCTTTTACTCGCTGTTCCATTCGAACGACCTGAATCTCAGAACGCATTAGTTCATAAAGTCGCTCAAGGCGTCTGCCTGGATGGATCTGCTCCAGCAGGGACTGTTTATCATGGACCTTTAGCGGTATGTGGGAAGCAATGGTATCTGCCAATCGGGAAGGATCCGTTATGGAAAAAATAGAAAGGGCCAATTCTGAGGGAATCTTCTTGTTATATTTTGCATACTCCTCAAAGGCACTAACCGTAATTCGCATAAGGGCCTCTATCTCAGACGAGCGGTCTGATATTTGAGGCAAGGGCTCTGCCTCCACCACAAAATGTTCCTGATTTGGAAAATAATGTTTGATCTCAGCCCGTCGTTTACCCTCTATCAGGACCTTGACCGTGCCATCAGGCAGACGAAGTAACTGGAGTATTGTGCCCAGGGTTCCTATTCGATAGATGTCCTTCTCCTTGGGATCATCCACCTTGGCATCCCTTTGGGCGGCTAATAATATTTCCTGCCCCAAAGTCATGGCCTGCTCTATGGCATCTACCGACTTATCACGCCCGACAAAAAGAGGAATCACCATATGCGGGAAAAGGACAATATCACGAAGGGGTAAAAGTGAAACCGTCAAATTTTTCTTTTTTTCACTCATAGGTCACAGCTCGTGAATCGTTATTAGTCATATCAGGAAAGAATAAAGTTATAAGTGCCTAAAGTGCACTTTAGGCACTTACTGACACCTTGGCCTGGGGTTCATAGAGAAGTATGGGCTCTGACTTATTGAGGATTACATCCTCACTTATCACGCACTCTTTAACACCTTCTCTGGATGGGAGCTCATACATCACATTCAACATGGCCTGCTCCAGAATAGCCCGCAACCCCCGGGCACCTGTCTTTCTCTTTGTAGCCTCCTGAGCAATGGCCCTTATTGCTCCATCGGTAAAATGGAGATCAACATCATCCATTGCAAAAAGCTTTTGGAACTGCTTCACCAAAGCGTTTCTGGGCTCACGGAGGATCTTCACCAAGTCATCTTCATTCAGTTCCTCCAGGGTCGCAACAACAGGAATTCTGCCGACGAATTCCGGGATCAGCCCATATTTTATCAGGTCTTCCGGCTGCACCTCCTTGAGAGTCTCACCCAACGAAAGATCCCGTGCGCCCTGAACATCCGCGCCAAAGCCTATGGAGAAATTGCCCTTTCTTGCCTTCACAATGGAATCCAGACCTACAAAAGCACCACCGCAGATAAACAGTATATTAGTAGTATCAATTTTAACAAAGTCCTGCTGGGGATGTTTACGCCCACCTTTTGGGGGTACATTGGCCACTGTACCTTCTATAATTTTCAGAAGTGCTTGCTGAACGCCCTCTCCTGACACGTCTCTTGTGATGGATGCGCTGTCTGACTTTCTTGCGATTTTATCGATCTCATCTATATACACGATTCCACGGCTTGCAAGCTCTACATCGTAGTCAGATGCCTGTAAGAGGTTCAATATAATATTTTCCACATCCTCCCCTACATAGCCTGCCTCTGTCAGTGTAGTGGCGTCTGCCAATGTGAATGGCACATTAAGGATCTTGGCCAAAATCTGAGCTAAAAGGGTCTTTCCACTGCCGGTTGGCCCAATAAGTATGATGTTGCTTTTATGAAGCTCCACATCCTCCATATTGATCCCGGAGTCGATACGTTTGTAATGGTTGTGTACCGCAACAGAGAGGATCTTCTTGGCCATCTCCTGGCCGATCACATACTCGTCCAAAAGGGCCTTTATTTCAGCGGGCTTGAGGATCTTGTTATCTGCACAGCCGACCTCGTCTTCCCCGTCATATTCCTCGGCTATTATATCATTGCAGAGTTCTATACATTCATCACAAATGTATACACTCGGGCCGGCTATGAGCTTTTTTACCTCTTCCTGACCCTTTCCACAAAATGAGCAGTGTAAACCACCCTGGTTTTCAAAATCTTTCGTCCTAGCCATTCGGCTTATCCTCCTGGGGAGTAATATCACGTTTTACAATGACTTCATCTATAAGGCCATACTCCACGGCCTCTTCCCCGCTCATAAAAAAATCTCTCTCCGTATCCTCCTGAATCTTCTCAAGAGGCTGACCGGTATGGGCAGCAAGAATCTCATCTAACCTCTGACGCAACCTCAATATCTCTTTGGCATGGATATCAATATCTGTTGCCTGGCCTTTAAATCCCCCCATGGGCTGATGGATCAGGATTCTTGCGTTGGGAAGGGTATAACGTTTACCCTTAGCGCCTGCAGCAAGAAGCATCGCGCCCATACTGGCTGCCTGGCCGAGACAAAGTGTACTTACATCAGGTCTGATGTATTGCATGGTGTCATAAATAGCTAAACCCGCCGTAACCATCCCACCAGGTGAGTTTATGTAAAGTGTTATGTCCCTTTTGGGATCTTCCGCTTCCAAAAAAAGAAGCTGGGCTATAATAAGGCTGGATATTTCATCATCGACTACGCCTCCCGAGAATATTATGCGCTCTTTAAGGAGACGCGAATATATATCATAGGCCCTCTCGCCCCTGGGACTTTGCTCTATAACAATAGGTATTAGCGGCATTTAATCAACCTCCTGTGATGCCGGCTTTACAACCGCCTGTTTCAAAAGAAAATCCACGGTCTTTTTTGCACGCAACTTGGGAAGAACGTTCTGCACTATTGCGTTTTGTAATTGCTGCTTGTCCACATCCAGTCTTTGGGATTGGCTATCCGCGTACTTAGCATATTCGGAAACCTCGTCATGGTCCACGGCAATATTTTCCGCTTCGGCTATCCTGTCCAAAATAATCTCAGTCTTCACTTGGCTGACAGCGTCTTCCCGCATCTTCACGCGAAGCCGGTCCTCCGACATCCCGGCTCTCTCAAGGTCCGTACCCCGTTCCTGGAGATGACCTATCACGTTATCCACCATTTGTGTAAGCTTGGCCTCAATCAGTCTATCAGGTATGGGGAAATCCACCTGTTCCCTCAATTGTTCCAGAAATTGTTGTCTCAGACTGCTTTTTGCGGCCTTCTGCTTGTCTGTCTTCAACTGTTTAGCCAGACGATCCCTCAAGTCTTCAACGGTCTTGATGTCTGCTCCGATTGTTTTGGCAAAATCATCGTCCAACTCGGGCAATACGCGCTTTTTTATGTCTTTTAACACTACCTTGAATTGGACGGTTTTGCCGGCAACTTTTGCGTTTAAAGCGTCCTCCTGATAGCTGACATCAATAGACTTCTCGGAATCTTTAGTCATTTCCAAAAGTTGTTCCTCAAACACGGAATTGAAATAGCCGGCGCCGACTTCCAGATAGTAATTTTCTTCCGAAAGGCCATCCGCAGGCTCGCCATCTATCTCCCCCACATAATTAATTATAACAAGATCTCCCTTCTCTACAGGGCGGTCTTCTTCCACAGACTCTACTGTTGCAAAATGGCGTAGCAGGGCCTCAAGTTGCTCCTGGATCTCCTCTTCACTTACCTCCACCAAGGGCTCTTCCAGTTCAAGGCCTTTATATTTCGGCACTTCGAATTCAGGCCAGATATCCAAAAGGGCTGAATAAGAAAAAACTTCTGCGGCCTTTAAGGGAGATGTTGAATCCAACCGGGGATCAAGTACCAGCTCCACGTTTGCCTCCTTAAGGGCATCAGGCAGGCTATCCTTAATAAGCTTCTCAAGCATCTCCTTTTCCACCTGTGGACCGTAGTGACGCTCCAGTATGCTGCGAGGGGCCTTGCCCTTTCTGAAACCCTTAATGTTTGCTTCCTTTTTCAGTTGGTTGTATGCGCTGTCAAACTCCTTAGATACCACGTCAGCGGGTATTTCTACTGAAAGACGTTTCTGAATAGGACCTATGTCTTCGACTGTAACCTTCATTAATTTTTCACCTTTCTTTACAAGTTCAATTATTTGAATATGATTCGCTCGCAAGACTCCAAATCCTGTTCCAAAAGAAACAACATATGAAATTTTGCAGGTGATTCATTTATTTAATATCTTTAAAGAAAAAAATAAAGAAGAAAAGCCCCAGTGAAGGGCAAATGGCAAACATACAGTGCTATTTCAATAAAACAAGTTCTTTGGTGCGAGAGGCGAGAGTCGAACTCGCATAGGTGTAAGCCCGCTGGATCCTAAGTCCAGTGCGTCTACCATTTCCGCCACTCTCGCACAAGGAACGATGAAAATAATTTAATAAAAGTAAAAAGTGAAGTCAAGAAATCATAAGTAAATAAGGCATTGTGGCTTGACTAGGCCGTAAAATATGGCATATTCCGTAATTAGTGTCTGAATGAAAAAATCGTTCAACTAATTACGGACCACTACAGGCAATTCATCCTGCATTAACCAGAACACATATAATGGTATAAGATAAAATGACACTTGAACACATTGAAAAAGAAGTCGACAGCGCCCTCAAGATGAGTGAACCCGGCGGGGTGATAGATCCTGTCCGCCTTGAAAAGGACAGCACCTTCAATTTCCGCTGCCACCCCGGGATATCCTGTTTCAACCGATGCTGCCACAACGTAAATATTATTCTCACGCCTTACGATATTGTTCGAATCAAAAACATGCTCGGTCTCACAGCGGATATGTTCCTGCAACTCTATACGACACCTGAGATACTCGGCAAAACAGAACTGCCAATTGCCAAGCTCAAGATGCTTGAAGAAGAAGGAGGGCGCTGCCCCTTTGTCAGCCCGAGAGGTTGCCAAATCTATTCCGACCGTCCTGTCTGCTGTCGCTACTACCCATTAGGAATAGCAAGTCTCAGACAACAGGATAAGATCTCAGAAGAGGAAGAGGAATTCTTTTTTGTGGTCAGAGAAGACCATTGCAAGGGATTTGATGAACCCACCGAGTGGACTGTTGACTCCTGGAGGGCGGACCAGGAGTCCGACATCTATGACTCAATGAATCGAGGATGGCTAGAACTCCTTCTGCGCAAGGCTTCTTTTGGTGAAGGGGCCCAGATGCCCGAAAAGGCAAAGCAACTATTCTTTATGGTCACAACCAACATGGAGCGATTCAGAAAATACGTCTTTGAAAGCCCCTTTCTTAGCTCATTTGCAGTGGATGATAATACCCTCAAGAAGATCCTGAAAGACGATGTCGCCCTCATGCAGTTCGGGTTTGAGTATCTGAAACACGTGATCTTCGGAGCAGAATCAGACGTAATCAGGCTAAAAAAAGACGCGCTTGACAAAACAGTCAAAAAAATCATCAAAAAAAGGCGTAAGAAGAAAAAAAGGCCTAATGTGAGCTAAAGTCTTTATTTTACGCTCCGGCGATAAGGGTTTTCTTGAACTGAGCCACTCTCGGATTTTACCCTGCGGGTCCAGACCTTCGATTCCAAAAAGGGCAAAATCTTTGTCTTGGTTTCATTTATTTTTTTTTAAGGATACCGATTAGTTATTCTCAAGATTGGCCCAATTAACCCCCCAGCCGATATCTACCTTCAGGGGCACGGCAAGATCCATTACATTTTCCATGGTCTTTTTCACCATCGTGGTGACTTTTATTATTTTTTTCTCCGGCGCTTCGATTATCAGTTCGTCATGTACCTGGAGCAACATCCTGCACGGGATTTTTTCTGCCTGGATATTTGAGTCAACTTCTATCATGGCCAGCTTTATTATATCTGCCGCAGTGCCCTGAATAGGTGTGTTAATAGCGGTCCTTTCGGCGAATTCTCTTACAGGCCTAAGCCTGTTTTTAAGGTCAGGGATATAGCGCCTGCGACCAAGGAGTGTGGTGACGTACCCCTGTTCTTTGGCCTTTTCAACAGTCTCCTTCATGTAGCGTTTTACCCCGGGATATTTCGCAAAATAGCGGTCGATAAACTCCTTTGCCTGTCTATTTCCAATGCCCAGTTCCTTTGCCAGACCAAAGGCGCTTATTCCATATATTATTCCGAAGTTAACGGTCTTGGCCGCTCTGCGCATTTCCGGCGTAACCAGCTCAGGGAATACACTAAAGACTTCTGCTGCAGTAAGACGATGAATATCTTTATCATTTTTAAAGGCATTTACCAAAGCTTCATCCCCGGAATAGTGGGCAAGGACTCTAAGCTCTATCTGGGAGTAATCCGCGGATAAAAGAAAGTTCCCCGGAGCAGGGATAAAGAGCGCCCTGATTCTCCTGCCTTCTTCCGTCCTGACAGGAATGTTCTGGAGGTTGGGATCACTGGATGAGAGCCTGCCGGTGGATGTGACAGTCTGGTTAAAGGATGTGTGGACCCGCCCTGTATCGGGATTGACCATCTTCTTTAACCCGTCCACATAAGTAGATTTGAGCTTTGACAGGTTTCTA
>JAYEFH010000222.1:0-2587 GCA_034658555.1 Thermodesulfobacteriota bacterium
CCGGAGGCCCCTACGCCGTCACCGGATGTGAACAGGCCGTTGACGGTCGTCATACGATTGTAGCCCCACTTGTAGTCATCCGGGACCCAGTCTTCATTAGGACCACTGACCCAGATGCCGCAGCAGCCGGAATGGCTTCCCAGCATGTAAGGCTCAGTGGGCATAATTTCAGAACCAACCTTCTCAGGCTCGATGTTCATGGAGGCCCACAGACCTGCCTGACCGCACGACATGTCAAGGAAATCCTCCCATGCCTCACTCTCAAGCTCCTTCCAGTACTTCTTAAGGGCCTTGTCGTCCATACCCTCTGCCTTCTTGTCTGCCAGGAACTTATTGAGTGCAGCAGCAGTGTCCATGTAAATAGGACCGCGACCTTCCTTCAATTCCTTGAGCATCAGGTGGTTCCTGAGGCAGGTTGGGGTAACCGGCTGCAGACCATAAGGTGCATATTTCGCCAGCTCTTCTTTTGCAGCATCACTAAAGGCATAACTTTCGCCGGTTGAATTGGTCACACCGGCCTTGAAGAGCAGGAACCAGGCCCCGACAGGCCCGTAGCCGTCTTTGAAGCGGGACGGGGTGAAACGGTTTTCCATCATAGTCATCTCAGCACCGACCTGCATACACATAGTGTAAGTGGAACCGGCATTCCAGATCGGGTACCAGGCGCGACCCTTACCTTCGTCCGTGGCCCTTGGACGGAAAATGTTAACCGCACCGCCACAGGCGCACATCATTGTCTTGCACTTATACACAATTACCTTGTTCTCGCGGGCACTGAAGCCGACGCAACCGGCAATGGTATTGGGTTTATTTGCATCCAGAAGGAGTTTCACGATAAAGACGCGCTCGTGAAGGTCATAGCCCATTTCTTCCAGGGAATTCTTGGCAGCCTCAGCTACTATGCACTTGTATGACTCGCCGTTGATCATGATCTGCCATTTACCGGTGCGGACAGGCTGGCCACCATCTCTTAGATTTTTGCCCTCGTCGCCCTTCTGCTTCCAGATGGGAAGACCCCACTCCTCAAAATGAAAAACAGAGTCGTCAACGAAACGACCCAGGTCAAAAATCAGGTCTTCGCGGACAACGCCCATAAGGTCGCCACGGACCATGCGGACATAATCAGCCACGGCGTTATCGCCAATATATGTATTGATGGCGGAAAGACCCTGTGCAACCGCGCCTGAACGTTCAAGGGCGGCCTTATCAATCAGACATACTTTGGAACCGGCCGGCAGCCACTTGCCAATCTCATAAGCCGTACCGCAAGCGGCCATACCACCACCTACGATCAAGGCGTCATATTCCAACTCTTCAACAGGAACCTTGGACAAATCCGGCTCGGCCAGGAGTTCCCATGATGGTTTATTTCTAAGAGCCATATCTTAAATCCTCCTTAAATGATTTACTCATTGTCTAGCTTTTTCTTAATTCTCCGGTTCAGCCACTTCTTTACTTAAGAAGTCCTACGGAGTTTCCAGCGTCCCACCTGCCATGGTGAACAGAAGACCATCGTCGATCGGGCCTGGCTCGGACCTTCCCTCGTATGGCTTGATGGAACCTTCAGGAGTGGTCCTGATCGGGAACTTGAATCGCTTTATGTTGCCGTTACGGAACTTAACAGTCCACATAATGGAGTCAGAGCTGCGCATGGGCTGGACATAACCGCCCATTGGACAGATGTCGGCGTAATGGCGGACCTCAATAGCACCTTGGGGACAGATCTTTACACAGTTGTAACATTCCCAGCACTGATCCGGCTCCTGGTTGTAGGCCTTCATTGCCTCAGGATCAAGAATCATGAGGTCGTTGGGGCAGATATACATGCATGCTGTTTTTTCCCCGCCCTTGCAACCGTCACACTTCTCTTCAATGACATAGCTTGGCATAATAATACCTCCTAAATTTAAATTATTTGTTCAAATTATTAACGTTGCTGCCGTAATGTTGTATTCGGTCCCTTTTGCCTGTCCACCTCCCTCCGGACATTTCCGAAATTATTAATCAAGATTGTCTAAAAATAATACCAAAAAATATCAATTCATGTGTTTCGCCATCAAGGTGACGGCCAAACACACGTATTAGACTTAAATAACTAACTGTTATCTTTGAACTTAAAACACACTCCAACTTTGCACACCAAGGACCTCCTCTTTGGGCAGGACAGTACTGAATTTCCACTCAGTAATTTCTATTTTCCTTATATTAATGCAAAGGGAAATTGTCAAGGAGAAAATCCTGGCAGAAAGTCACGAACTTAAATAAAATATTATAATATGCAAAAAATGATACAAATATATGAACAGGTGCGGACCCCCCCGGCAATTTTAAGCCGAGGAGGAAATAACACAACCTGAAATTATTCAAGAATTGTTTTATCCTGATGATACTGAATCACCAATCATTTTTTAGTAACCGTTCAGAGGTTCATTGAATGCATTCGATTGATTATAATCCCTCAATCACCAAATCACCAAATCCCTCAATCACCAAATCACCAAATCACCAAATCCCTCAATCACCAAATCACCAAATTCATCACGTTCAGCCGCCATTCTGGCAGGTGGAAAAAGCCAAAGATTCGGCA
>JAYEFH010000223.1:0-2564 GCA_034658555.1 Thermodesulfobacteriota bacterium
TGTCAAATATTTTTTGCGCACTTCCTGATACGAAATGAAGCCGCTGCGGGGAATTAGATCCAAAGGAATTCAATCAATTCTATAATAATCGACATTCTTATTATTATTGATTATTGTCAAAATCCGGCCGGCTTTTTGAATCTCTTAAAAAGCGATTTATCAGTCATGTTTAAAGGGTTTAAAAAACAACTATACAAAATTAAGAGCCCAACCCTGGATTGGGTTCAGGTTGAAGTAACGACTCTCTGTAATGGAGCCTGCATCTATTGTCCCCATACCCTGATGAGAAACCGTTGGACAAACAAACAGATGTCGATAGATCTATTTAATAAATTGATCCCTTTTCTCAAATATACGGACATGGTTTACCTGCAGGGGTGGGGAGAACCTCTTCTTAACAATGATATCTTTGAGATGATCCAAATTTGCAAGGATCAAGGCAAACGCACCGGATTTACTACAAACGGCATACTTCTCAATGAGGATACCATCCAAAAGTTGGTTGATTCGGAGTTGGACATCATCGGTATCAGTCTCGCCGGCACCACGGCACCAACCCACAACCAGATTCGTAAGGGGACCGACTTTAATAAACTCGTTTCCAATCTTGAACTGCTGTGCAAGATAAAAGCTGAAAGGAAAACCCATGCTCCGGCGGTGCATCTGGCCTATCTCATGCTCAGATCCAATTTTCATGAACTCAAGGAGATTCTCCAACTTGCAAAAAGGGTGGGAGCAAAACAGATAGTAGCAAGTAACCTGACTTTGATCATTGATCCGAAGCTTTCTGCAGAAGCAATCTTCAACGATACGGCGCGTACGGACTATTATAGTATTGCGCTGGAGGAGATCAAAGACAAAGCAGCTAGAGACAACATCATCTTTGATTATCACGGCCCCGGCCTTGACAATGCCTCCGACTGCTGCCGTGAAAATGTCCGTCATGCGTGTGTCATCAATGTTGAAGGCGAGGTCGTCCCATGCGTTCTTACCGATCCGGTTCTATGTAAAACCCGCGAACCCGGTGACAGTAATCCCCCCTGTTATATCTTCAAAGGTCAGACTTTGCCGATAAGAGGAATTTCCTTTGGCAATATACAGAACGAAACCTTGACCCACATTTGGAATAAGAAGGAATACTCTGGATTCAGGGGGCACTTTCAGCCGGAGTTAACAAGAAGCCCTGAGCAAATCCTGTCAGAAATGCCTCAATGTTGCGTAAAATGTTATAAGAGACTGGGGGCGTAAAGGGCGGTAAGCGAAATCAGGTTCCCATCTCCCACGAAGACAGATACTTCTTTTGCTCCTCAGTGAGTGTGTCTATCCGGATGCCCATGCTGGACAATTTCAGCCTTGCAATCTCACGGTCTATCTCTTCCAGTACGCCATAGACCTTTTTCTCCAGCCCGATATCCTTTCTTAACATATATTCCGAACATAGGGCCTGGTTGGCAAAGCTCATATCCATAACGCTTGATTGAACGATTACATTAATTTTTTGGCGGAGAGGATGGGATTCGTACCCACGGTAACTCTCGGCACATAGGATATCCAGAAGGGCCTTGATAAAACAAAGTTTTTTAGTATATCTTTCTGTCCTTGTCAAACACTTTCATCAACAAATTTCTGACACTGAGAGATACAAAAGAGTCTCAGTCTATCCTCAATTGTCTGACTCCAACTGACTGTCAAAAGGAGCCAAGACTATGGACAAATTAGATTGAATCACTCTGAATGTCCACAAAATATTTTCTCAAACTACTGTCCGTTGTTTGGTTGACTGGATATTTATTTATCCACAGCAACTGTTCCCAAGCTCATTCACTAATCCGATATTCCCAGGCAATTAACTTGCTTATCAGTTGAAAACGGTCTTCCCAAGTGGCTTCGAACAGACGCCGTATATGGTTGCAGACGGCAGCAATTCGGTCACGTCGATCTTTCAGCAATGCCTTCAGTTTGTTTTCCCAGAAGGCCCGTTGTAAAAACAGGCTGCCGAATACGGCATTCTCACTAACACGAAAAACGAGATCCTTTTCGGGACTGGAACCATCGCACTCGGCCTTCAGGAATTCGTAGTCCGGTATCAGATCCTGGAGCCAGGCATTTTGCTCGGTCTCGGCAAACTCCCGTAACAGCTCTTCCTGACGGCGAAGATCAATCTCATGCTGGCAATTCTGGATCACCTTTACCAGATAGCGGTGGGCCATGTTGTTACGCAAGAGTCCTTTATCCCTTTTGGTGCCAAAGATCGCAAGTCCCTGGCGAATGGCTTCCGGGTTAAAGCGTACACTGAGCCACTCTCGGATTTTACCCTGCGGGTCCAGACCTTCGATTCCAAAAAGGGCAAAACCTTTGTCCTGGAGTTTTCGAGCTACTTCCCAGGTTGGGAGGCAATCCTTGCGTTGCGGTTTGCTGTGATCAGCATGCAGTCGCTCAATAAATCTTTGCTCCCTGTCAGGATCCGGGCAGGCATTGCGCAGGACCTCCTGCCGGCTCTTGCCGTCAAACTCAACACGTCCTGCGTGATCGCTCCCCGCAGTATAGGCCCGGAGAATTTCGGC
>JAYEFH010000224.1:0-2558 GCA_034658555.1 Thermodesulfobacteriota bacterium
GGTGTACGATCATACTTCCAATAGAGAAGGACTGCGCTCCTGTGAAAGTGATAAAGAACCAGCCATTTGGCATTTTTGCCAGCCTGGCCTACATGGTGGATTACAGGCCCGACTCCCGGATAATAGGCCACCTTCCATCCCGCAGACCGAAACCGGGTACACCAGTCACAGTCTTCCCAATATAAAAAAAACCTCCGGTCCATGGACCCGACATCTCCCACTGCCGAACGTCTTACGATCATGCAGGCCCCGGAGACCCAATCCACATTAATAGGCTCGTGCAGAGATTGGGATGTCAAAATATTTTTTCGGGTAAAGGGATTATCAGGCCATAGACGTGAAATGAAAGAAGTCCTTCCGAAAAAGACTGTGCTGAGGGAGGGAAAGGCCCTGGCAGAGCCTTGGATAGAGCCATCGGCATCTAATATTTTTGGACCTACAATTCCCACATGGGGATTCTTGTTCAGCCATTCCTCAAGAGTGCCCCATAAAGGCCCTGATATTACCGCGTCAGGGTTCAAGAGACACACATATGGTGCAGTAGCCCTAGCAAGGGCCTGGTTGACCGCCCCGGCAAAACCGACATTCTCACTATTCGCCAACCATACAACTCCGGGAAACCTTCTTACCAGATCATCAGGGAGAGGGACTTGGCTGTTGTCTACCACATAGATTGTATCAATCTTTGCCGGCTCCCACTTCTCAAGCCCTGAAAGACAGCCGCTTAGCGCTTCATAGCAACGGTAATTGACGATTATTACGTCAAAGCTCACTCAAGCCTCCTGATGACCCATCATTCCAATACTTCCTCACTACAATGCTCCGGTTAGGACAAAACATTCAACATTTAATTGTGCGCCGCAGATCGGGTTTTTTTCAACGGAATCATTTCCTGTTAAAGGCCACAACCTCAGCATAGGACACCCCATCACCTCCAAAGATGTCCAGTGCACTTCCAATGGTGAGATCTAATTTATCCTGACCGAGTTCCTTCACCAGGTAAAGGTCTTTTATGGAACGGGCGCCTCCGGCGTAAGTAGTAGAAATGGGTGTCCAGCACCCCAATAGCTCCACGAGACCATCCTCTACTCCCCTGCATTTTCCTTCCACATCCGCTGCATGAATCAAAAACTCAAAGCAGTACTTTGAGAAATAATCAAGGGTCTCAGGAGAAATGATTACATCAGTAAATCGCTGCCACCTGTCAGTGACGATATAGTAGTCTCCGCCCTTTTTCCTGCAGCTCAGGTCCAGAACCAGCCGATCCCTGCTAACAAGCCTCACAAGGGCCTTAAGCCGTTCTTCATTTATAGCGCCATCCCTGAAGACGTATGAAGTCACTATAATGGCCGCAGCTCCCTGATCCAGCCAGTATTTCGCATTATCCGCATTGATCCCGCCGCCTATCTGCAAACCGCCCGGCCATACTGAAAGGGCCTCTGTGGCTGCGGCCTCATTCCCAGGACCCAGCATAATCATGTGTCCGCCGGTGAGGTTGTCACGTTTGAAGAACTTTGCATAATAAGATGAAGGTCTTTCAGCGATATAATTTTCCTTGAGGGTCCCCGGATTATCATCACTGAGAGTAGAACCTACAATCTGCTTTACCTTGCCTCTGTGAAGATCGATACATGGTCGGAATTTCATGCCAAAGTCCTTAACGTGTTCTTTATATAATGCATTCTGGGGGAAATTTTGTAGTTCATTATCATTTTTTCGAATTCGCCGAATATTTACTTTAATATCTGCGTAATCTGCGGATTGTTTTTGCCTCAAGCTTAGGACCGGGAGATAAATAAGTTGAACAAAAATTAATAGGATTTTTTAGCATCCTTCATTCACCAGTTTACACTTTTTCAAAAAAGTGTGTATTGTCGAATCGAATTGAATGCCGATGTCGAAATGAATGCCATTGTATTGGGGCACGCTACGCTTTGCCCAACCTACATTTTTCTGCACGCTATATCGGCGATACAAAAAGTGCATAATATGGTTTTATATTTCAGCCATTGTCAACATTCTTATCTAATATTTTCAACAGGATACGTTGATTAAGTGTATAAAATAAATTACATTTTAGCACATACATCTAAAGGGCAAAATCGTTAACGGAACTTATGAGACGCGATATTAGTGCCCAACCGTCTTGACAGCGGGGTCCTCCTCAGGTAACGCACATCCATGTCTATGAATCGCAAACAAAAGAGTCAAAAAGATAAAAAAACAGATCCTGCGAAAACCCTGAGCATAAAGAGATTTGCTATTACTTATCTGGTACTTATGATCCTTTTTTTCTCCTCATAGCCTTGGAGCCTATAAGGATTACTATGGATATGCCATATTCAGTCTCAAATATGGTTGCGCCAATAAAAGATGTGGGGCTTGAATCCATTACCAGAAAAGGCGACATAACAGAGGTTACATTTTTCAGATACACTTATCGTGGACAAGTAATGGCAGATATTTCCATAAAGACATCTTTTTATACCTTTAATGTCCCACTTACTTGTGCAATATTAGTAGCGTTTCACCTATTTATCAAAAGAAAAAGGAGGGCA